>JALYNB010000370.1 GCA_030773395.1 Actinomycetota bacterium | reverse complement strand
ACGAGCACCCGACGCAGGCCCTTCTCGACGCGTTCACCATGCGCCGCCGTCTCGCCAGGGGCAGCGACGACCTCGCCGGCACCCGCGTCACGATCGTCGGTGACGTGCTCCACAGCCGGGTCGCGCGGTCCAACGTGCTGCTCCTGGCGACGCTCGGCGCGGAGGTGACGCTGGTCGCCCCGCCCACCCTGCTGCCGGTGGGAGTCGAGAGCTGGCCGTGCGCCGGGTCCTACGACCTCGACGGCGCGCTCGCCAAGAGCGACGTCGTGATGATGCTCCGGGTCCAGCGGGAGCGGATGGGTGCGGCGTTCTTCCCGACCGCGCGCGAATACAGCCGGCGCTACGGCCTCGACGCGGCCCGCATGGCTGCCCTGCCCGACCACGCGATCGTCATGCACCCCGGCCCGATGAACCGAGGCATGGAAATCGCCGCGGAAGTCGCCGACTCGCCCCGCTCGACGATCGTCGAGCAGGTCGCGAACGGCGTGAGCGTGCGCATGGCGGTGCTCTACCTGCTCCTCGGCGGCAGCAAGGCGGCGATCGGCTCGCCGAGCGCGTCCCACCCAGCCGCGAGCGGCACCGATTCGACAGGGGGACGGCGATGACGGCGTACGTCGTGACCGGTGCGCGCGTGCTCGGCGGCGAGCCCGCCGAGATGCGCTTCGAGGACGGCGTCATCACCGACGTCGGACCGTCCGTCGCGCGGGCCGGCGCCCAGCACGTCGCCGCCGACGGTCTCGTGGCCTTCCCGGGCCTGGTCGACCTCCACACCCATCTGCGGGAGCCCGGTCGCGAGGACGCCGAGACGGTCGAGACCGGCACGCGCGCCGCAGCGGTGGGTGGCTTCACCTGTGTCCACGCCATGGCCAACACCGACCCGGTCGCCGACACCGCGGGAGTCGTCGAGCAGGTGTGGCGGCTCGGGCAGGAGGCGGGCCACTGCGACGTCCACCCCGTCGGCGCGGTGACGATCGGCCTGGCCGGCCGCCAGCTCGCCGAGCTCGGCGCGATGGCCGACTCCGCCGCGGGCGTGCGGGTCTTCTCCGACGACGGCCACTGCGTCTCCGACGCCGTGCTCATGCGCCGCGCGCTGGAGTACGTCAAGGCGTTCGACGGCGTCGTCGCCCAGCACGCGCAGGAGCCCCGCCTGACCGAGGGCGCCCAGATGAACGAGGGGGCCGTGTCCGCGCGGCTCGGCCTCACCGGCTGGCCGGCCGCGGCGGAGGAGGCGATCATCGCGCGCGACTGCCTGCTCGCCGCCCACGTCGGTTCCCGCCTGCACGTCTGCCACGTCTCCACCGCGGGATCCGTGGAGATCATCCGCTGGGCCAAGAGCAAGGGCTGGCAGGTCACCGCGGAGGTCACCCCGCACCACCTGCTGCTCACCGACGTGCTCGCCGCGACGTACGACCCGGTGTTCAAGGTCAACCCCCCGCTGCGGACCGCGCAGGACGTCGTGGCGATGCGCGAGGGCCTCGCCGACGGCACGATCGACTGCGTCGCCACCGACCACGCTCCGCACGCGCTCGAGGACAAGGAGAGCGAGTGGGGCGCCGCGCTCCCCGGGATGCTCGGCCTGGAGACGGCCCTGTCGGTCGTGCAGGAGGCGATGGTCGACACCGGCCTCCTCGACTGGGCCGGCGTCGCCGACCGGCTCTCGACCCGGCCGGCGCGGATCGGCCGGCTTGCCGGGCAGGGCTGTCCGCTGGCCGTCGGGGAGCCCGCGAACCTCGTGCTCGTCGACCCGTCGGCGCGCCGCGCCGTCGACCCGGGGTCGCTCGCCAGCCTGAGTCGCAACACGCCGTACGCCGGGCGCGAGCTGCCGGGGCGGGTTGTCGCGACGTTCCTGCGGGGCCGGCCCACGGTCCTCGACGGGAAGCTGCAGTGACCACGTGGGCCCCGGTGCTGGCCGGGCAGGCGCCCGCCCCCGACCAGTGGGCGCTGCGGATCCCCCTCACCCTCGCCGTGCTGGGCACGGCCGCGCTGCTGTGCTGGCTGATGTGGCGGAGCTACTCGCGCCGGATGACCCGCCAGGAGACCCGGATCGGGGCGGCGCTGCCCGCCGTACCGGCCGACCTCGGCGACCCGGTGCTCGCGCCCGCCGACGTCTACTACGTCGGGTCGACGGCGGCGGGCGCCTGGCTCGAGCGCGTCGCGGCCCTCGGGCTGACGGAGCGCAGCGAGGCCCGCGTCGAGCTGTTCGACGCCGGGCTGCTCGTGACCCGCACGTCCGTGGACCGGGGCGCCGACCAGCTGTTCGTGCCGGGAGCCGCGCTGCGCGGCGCCCGCTCCGACCGGGCGCTCGCCGGCAAGGTCGTCGCCGAGGGCGGGATGCTCGTCGTGACCTGGGTGCTCGGCGCGACGGAGCTCGACACCGGGCTCGTCGTGCACGACCGCACCGCGCAGGCCGCCTACGTGCGCGCGCTGAACGACGCCGTGGGGGCCGTGGCGGCCCGGCGCACCCCTGAGACCCCCGCTTCCCCCTCGACTCCCCGGGAGGAGCCCGCGTGACGGGACCCCTGCTCATCGGCCGGTCGCGGCCGCCCGCCCTGCTCGTGCTGGAGGACGGTCGCGTCTTCCGCGGCGAGGCCTACGGCGCGGAGGGCGAGACGTTCGGCGAGGCCGTCTTCAACACCGGCATGACGGGCTACCAGGAAACCCTGACCGACCCGTCGTACCACCGCCAGGTCGTCGTCATGACCGCCCCGCACGTCGGCAACACCGGCGTCAACGACACCGACCCGGAGTCGGAGCGGATCTGGGTGTCGGGCTACGTCGTCCGCGACCCCGCGCGGATCGCGAGCAACTGGCGCTCCCAGCGGTCGCTCGACGCCGACCTGACCGCCGCCGGCGTCGTGGGGGTCAGCGGGATCGACACCCGGGCGCTCACCCGCCACCTGCGCGAGCGCGGCGCAATGCGCGTCGGCGTCTCCTCGACGGAGACCGACCCGGACGCCCTGCTCGAGCGCGTGCTCGCCAGTCCGGGAATGGAGGGCGCGGACCTCGCGGGCGAGGTGACGACCCGCGAGCCGTACGTCGTGTCGGCGGTGGGGGAGCGGCGGTTCCGCGTCGCGGCCCTCGACCTCGGGATCAAGCGGCGCACGCCCTGGCACATGAGCCAGGCCGGGATCGAGGTGCACGTGCTGCCGGCGACGGCCACGGGCGACGACCTGCTCGCCGTCGAGCCCGACGGGGTGTTCCTCAGCAACGGACCGGGCGACCCGGCGACGGCGGACGGCCCGGTCGCGGCGCTGCAGCAGGTGCTCCGCACCGGCACCCCGGTGTTCGGGATCTGCTTCGGCAACCAGGTGCTGGGCCGCGCGCTCGGCCTCGGCACGTACAAGCTCCGCTACGGTCACCGCGGCGTGAACCAGCCCGTGCAGGACCGCGCGACCGGCAAGGTCGCGATCACATCCCACAACCACGGGTTCGCGGTCGCGGCCGACCTCGAGCGCGCGCTCGACACGCCGTACGGCCGCGTGGAGGTCAGCCACGTCGGGCTCAACGACGACGTGGTCGAGGGGCTGCGCTGCTTGGACGTCCCGGCGTTCAGCGTCCAGTACCACCCCGAGGCCGCGCCCGGGCCGCACGATGCGACCGGGCTGTTCGCCTCGTTCACCGAGCTCATGCAGAACCGCCGGACGCCGGTCGTGACCGCGGACGGACCGCCCCCCGGCCGGAGGCCGGCGAGTGACACAGCAGGAAGGCGTTCCTAGTGCCGCGCCGCACGGACCTCTCGCACGTCCTCGTCATCGGCTCCGGGCCGATCGTCATCGGCCAGGCCGCGGAGTTCGACTACTCCGGCACGCAGGCCTGCCGCGTGCTGCGGCAGGAGGGCCTGCGGGTCAGCCTGGTCAACAGCAACCCCGCGACGATCATGACGGACCCGGAGATGGCCGACGCGACGTACGTCGAGCCGATCACCCCCGAGGTCGTCACCCGGATCATCGCGAAGGAGCGGCCCGACGCCCTCCTCGCGACGCTGGGCGGCCAGACCGCGCTCAACACGGCGATCGCGCTGCACGAGGCCGGGGTGCTGGAGCAGTACGGCGTCCGCCTCATCGGCGCCGACGTCGCCGCGATCCGCCGCGGTGAGGACCGCCAGCAGTTCAAGGACATCGTCGCCTCGGTCGGCGGCGAGTCCGCGCGGAGCGCGATCTGCCACTCGCTGGACGACTGCCTCGCTGCCGTCGAGGACCTGGGCTACCCGGTGGTCGTCCGCCCGTCGTTCACGATGGGCGGGGCGGGCAGCGGGATCGCGTACGACGAGGCCGACCTCCGGCGCATCGCCGGTTCCGGCCTGCAGGCCAGCCCGACCACCGAGGTGCTCCTCGAGGAGTCGATCCTCGGCTGGAAGGAGTACGAGCTCGAGCTCATGCGCGACGGCAAGGACAACGTCGTCGTGGTCTGCTCGATCGAGAACGTCGACCCGATGGGCGTGCACACCGGCGACTCGGTCACCGTCGCCCCCGCGCTCACCCTCACCGACCGCGAGCTGCAGCGGATGCGCGACCAGGCCATCGCGATCATCCGCGCGGTCGGGGTCGACACCGGCGGCTGCAACATCCAGTTCGCGGTCAACCCGGCCGACGGCCGCCTGATCACGATCGAGATGAACCCGCGGGTGTCCCGGTCGTCCGCGCTGGCGTCGAAGGCCACCGGTTTCCCCATCGCGAAGATCGCGGCGAAGCTCGCCGTGGGCTACACCCTCGACGAGATCGCCAACGACATCACCCGCGAGACCCCGGCGAGCTTCGAGCCCTCGCTCGACTACGTCGTTGTCAAGGCGCCGCGGTTCGCATTCGAGAAGTTTCCGGGCGCCGACCCGACGCTCACCACGACGATGAAGTCGGTCGGCGAGGCGATGGCGATGGGCCGGTCGTTCGCCGAGGCGCTCCAGAAGGCGATGCGGTCGCTGGAGGAGACCCCCGGGGCGTTCTGGACCGCGCCCGACCCCGACGGCGCCACCGCCGAGCAGGCGCTGGCGGCGCTGCGGGTGCCGCACAGCGGCCGGCTCCACACGCTCGAGCGGGCGCTGCGTCTCGGCGCCACCGCCGAGCAGGTGCACGAGGCGTGCAAGGTCGACCCGTGGTTCATCGAGGAGATCGCGGGCCTGACGGCGCTGCGCGCCGAGCTGGCGGAAGTTGGTGACCTCGACGCGCTCGACGAGCCCGCCTTCCGGGCGCTGAAGCGCGCGGGCTTCGCCGACGCGCAGATCGCGGTCGTCCTCGGGGTGACCGAGGGCGCCGTCCGGGCGCACCGCCACGCGCTGGGCGTCCGGCCCGTCTACAAGACGGTCGACACCTGCGCGGCGGAGTTCGCCGCACGGACGCCCTACCACTACTCGGCCTACGACAGCGAGACCGAGGTGGAGCCCGGGGCGAAGCCGAAGGTGCTGATCCTCGGCAGCGGGCCGAACCGGATCGGGCAGGGCATCGAGTTCGACTACGCGTGCTGTCACGCCGCGTTCGCGCTGTCGGACGCCGGCTACGAGACCGTGATGGTGAACTGCAACCCGGAGACGGTGTCGACCGACTACGACACCTCCGACCGGCTGTACTTCGAGCCGCTCACCGTCGAGGACGTCCTCGAGGTCGTGCACGCCGAGCAGGCGTCGGGCGAGGTCGCCGGCGTCATCGTCCAGCTGGGCGGGCAGACGCCGCTGCGCATCGCGCAGGCGTTGGCCGACAACGGGGTCCCGCTGGTCGGCACGTCCCCGGAGGCGATCCACCTCGCCGAGGAGCGCGGCGCCTTCGGGCGGGTGCTCGCCGACGCCGGGCTGCTCGCCCCGGCGCACGGGATGGCCTCGTCCGCGGACGAGGCGACGGCCATCGCCGAGCGGATCGGCTACCCGGTGCTGGTGCGCCCGTCGTACGTGCTCGGCGGCCGCGGCATGGAGATCGTGTACGACGAGGAGTCGCTGACGGCGTACATCGAGCGTGCGACCCACGTGACCCCCGACTCGCCGGTGCTCGTCGACCGGTTCCTCGAGGACACGATCGAGCTCGACGTCGACGCCCTGTACGACGGCAGCGAGCTCTACCTCGGCGGCGTGATGGAGCACATCGAGGAGGCCGGGATCCACTCCGGCGACTCGGCGTGCGCGTTGCCGCCGATCTCCGTGGGCCGCGGCGACGTCGCCCGCCTCCGGGAGGCCACCCGGGGGATCGCGGCCGGGGTGGGGGTGCGGGGCCTGCTCAACGTCCAGTTCGCGCTGTCGGGCGACACGCTCTACGTGCTCGAGGCGAACCCGCGGGCGTCCCGGACGGTGCCGTTCACCTCGAAGGCCACCGCGGTGCCGCTGGCGAAGGCCGCCGCCCGGGTGATGCTCGGGGCGACGATCGCCGACCTGCGCGCGGAGGGGCTGCTGCCGGCCGCGGGGGACGGCGGCGACCTGCCCCCCGAGGCGCCGATCGCGGTCAAGGAGGCCGTGCTGCCGTTCAACCGCTTCCACGGCGTCGACACGCTGCTGGGCCCGGAGATGAAGTCCACCGGCGAGGTGATGGGCATCGACACCGAGTTCGGGACGGCGTTCGCGAAGAGCCAGGCCGCGGCGTACGGGTCGCTGCCCACGAAGGGCCGGGTCTTCGTCAGCGTCGCCAACCGCGACAAGCGGTCGATGGTCTTCCCGGTGAAGCGGCTCGCCGACCTCGGCTTCGCGGTCAGCGCGACGGCGGGGACGGCGGAGGTGCTGCGCCGCAACGGGGTCGCCGTGACCGAGGTCGGCAAGTTCTCCGAGGGCGGGCCGAGCGTCGTCGAGGCGATCCTCGCGGGCGAGGTCGACCTCGTCGTCAACACGCCGTCGGGAGCGGGACCGCGCGCCGACGGCTACGAGATCCGGACGGCGGCCGTGATGCGCGGGGTGCCGTCGGTGACGACCGTGCAGGGGCTCGCCGCCGCGGTGCAGGGCATCGAGTCGCTGGTCCGCGGGTCGAGCGGCGTGGCCTCGCTGCAGGAGCACCACGCCCGACTACGCGCCGGCTGGACCGTGCGGACCGGCGGGGCGGTGCGCGATGGCGGGGCTGGGCCGGACGGTGGGGCGGAGTTCCCCGCCGCGCAGCCGGCCGCGGCCCACGCCACCCCGTTCGAGGCCGGCCGGTGACGGTGGAGGCCGCCGCGGCCACCCCCGTCCAGGTGGGCGCCGAGATCACCGACCTGCGGCCTGCGGGGACGTACCTGGCGGTGACGCTGGCCGCGCCCGAGGTCGCGTCGCGGGCGCTGCCCGGGCAGTTCGTCGCGCTCGCGGTCGGCGGTCCGGAGACCCCGATGCTGCTGCGCCGCAGCTTCGCGATCGCGTCGACCCGGGCCGGGGCCCTGGGGATCGTCTTCTCCGTCGCCGGGAAGGGCACCGCCTGGCTCGCGGAGCGGCGCGCAGGCGATGTCGTCGACGTCGTCGGGCCGCTCGGGCGCCCGTTCCCGCTGCCGGACGGCCCGGTCGCGGCGACGCTGGTCGGCGGCGGCTACGGCACCGCACCTCTGTTCCCGCTGGCCGACGCGCTGGTCGCCGCGGGGTCCGACGTCCACTTCGTGGTCGGGGCCGGGACCGGCGACCGGTTGTACGGGCTCGCCGAGGCCGAGGCGAGGGGGCCCCTCGCCGTCACGACGGACGACGGCTCGGCGGGGGTCCGCGGTCGGGTGAGCGACGTGCTGCCCGACGTGCTGGCGCGCAGCGGGTCCCGGGTCGTCTACGCCTGCGGGCCGATGGGGATGCTCCGGGCGGTCACGGAGGTCGCCGCGGGCCGCGCGCTGCCGGCGTATGTCGCCGTCGAGGAGTCGATGGCCTGCGGCATCGGGGTCTGCATGACGTGCGTGCTGCCGGTCGTCGGCGACGACGGCCGTACGCGGATGCTCCGGTCGTGCGTGGAGGGCCCGGTGTTCGCCGGGGAGCGGGTGCGGTTCGACGCGGTGGGCACCGTCCCGCCGGACGCGGTGGGCGCGCCGGTCGTACGCGGCAGCGCCGGGGGAGGGCACTGATGGCTCTGGACACGGTCGCGCCTCCTCGAGTGGACATGACGGCGGACCTCGCGGGGGTGCGGCTGCCGAACCCGGTGCTCACGGCGTCCGGGTGCGCGGCCGCCGGGCGCGAGCTCGCACCGTTCCTCGACCCGGCGGCGCTCGGCGCCGTGGTCACGAAGTCCGTGATGCTCGACGCGCGCTCCGGCCGGCCGACGCCGCGGATGGCCGAGACGCCGAGCGGCATGCTGAACTCGATCGGCCTGCAGGGGCCGGGCATCGAGGGGTTCCTCGCGCACGACCTGCCCTGGCTCGCCGACCGCGGCGCGCGCGCCGTCGTGTCGATGGCGGGGGGCAGCGTCGACGAGTACGCGCGGCTCGCGGTCCGGCTGCGCACGGCCGCCGAGGGCGGGGCTCCCGCGCTGACCGCCGTCGAGGTCAACATCAGCTGCCCGAACGTCGAGAACCGGGGCCTGGTCTTCGCCTGCCACCCGCCTTCGGCCTCGGCCGTCGTCGCCGCCGTACGGCGGGAGCTGCCCGGCGTCCCGGTGCTCGCGAAGCTGTCGCCCGACGTGACCGACATCGTCGAGGTCGCCCGGGCCTGCGCGGACGCCGGCGCGGACGGGCTCACGTTGATCAACACCGTGCTCGGCATGGTCATCGACACGGACACGCTCCGGCCGGCGCTCGCCGGCGTCACCGGGGGCTTGTCGGGCCCGGCGATCAGGCCGGTCGCCGTGCGGTGCGTCCACCAGGTGCACGCGGCGCTGCCCGACGTGCCGATCCTGGGCGTCGGGGGCATCCGCACCGGGCTCGACGCGCTGCAGTTCGTGCTCGCGGGCGCCTCCGCGGTGAGCGTGGGGACGGCGGTGTTCGGCGACCCCTCGGCGCCGACACGGGTGCTCGCCGAGCTGGAGACCGCGCTCGCGGAGCGGGGGTTCGGGCGGCTCGCGGACGCGGTCGGGGTCGCGCACGGCCGCGCGGCCGCACCCTCGACCCCAGGGGGCCCGGCGTGAGCCCGCTGGCGAACCGCGCACCGGTCGCCGTGGCGCTGGACGCCCCCGACCTCGAGACGGCGGCGCGCTGGGCGCAAGCCGTCACGCCGTACGTGAGCACGGTCAAGGTCGGCCTCGAGCTGTTCTGCCGGTACGGGCCCGACATCGTCTCGGTCGTGCGGGGCGGCACCGGCGTCGCGCTGTTCCTCGACCTCAAGCTCCACGACATCCCGGCCACGGTCGCCGGTGCCGCGCGTTCCGTCGCCCGGCTGAGGCCGCGGATCCTCACGGTGCACGCCTCCGGGGGCGCGGCGATGGTCCGGGCGGCCGTCGAGGCCGCCCCCGACGTCGACATCGCCGCCGTGACCGTGCTCACCAGCCTCGACGAGGGCGACCTCGAGGGCATCGGGCTGGCGGGATCGAGCCTCGACGCGGTGCGCCGTCTCGCGGTCCTGGCCGTCGGTGCGGGGGCCCGCGCGGTGGTCTGCAGCCCGCGGGAGGTCGCCGCCGTACGGGCGGAGGTCGGGCCGGACGTCACGCTGATCACGCCGGGAGTGCGCCCCGCGGGCAGTGCCGTGCAGGACCAGGTCAGGGTGGCGACGCCGGCGCAGGCGCTCGCCGACGGGGCTGACCTGCTCGTCGTCGGTCGGCCGATCACCGGTGCCACCGACCCCGGGGCAGCCGCGGCGTCGCTCGCCGCCGGGCTCGTGCCCCGGGGATGACCGCGTTGGCCACCACGCGGGCGAGCACGGGGCCGACCGGGGGACCGACCACGCGACCGGCGACGACGCGTGAGGCGACGGGGTCGCGTTGTGCCCGCCCCGGCGGCCTCGCTAGGTTCGCCACCCGCGTCGCAGACGCCGCGACGCCCGCCCTCTGACCGACTCCCAACCCGAGGTGACCGAGCCGTGGCCCTGCCGCCCCTGACGCCCGAGCAGCGCGCGGCCGCGCTGGAGAAGGCCGCCGAGGCGCGGCGGGTGCGGGCCCGGCTGAAGGTGGAGCTGAAGAGCTCCACCACGACGCTGGCCGAGCTGCTGGCGGCAGGGGAGACCGACGAGACGATCGGCAAGCTCAAGGTCAGCGCCCTGCTGGAGGCGATGCCCGGCGTGGGGAAGGTCAAGGCCCAGCGGATCATGGAGGAGCTGCAGATCTCGCCCAACCGCCGGGTGCGCGGGCTGGGTGTCAAGCAGCGCGAGGCCCTGCAGCGGGTCTTCCCCGCGGCGCCTGTCGAGCCCGCGGCGGTCGAGCCCGGGCCCGTCGAGGCCGCCCTCGCCGAGGCCGCGGTGCCGCCCGCCGAACGGGCCTGACGTGCGGACGGGCCGGGCG
>JALYNB010000369.1 GCA_030773395.1 Actinomycetota bacterium | reverse complement strand
GCCGCACGGGGTCGTGGAGGAGGCCGCCGGGCGGCGGTTCGAGGTGTCCGCGGGCGGGTTCTGGCAGGTGCACCCGGCGGCCGGGCCGACGCTGGTCGAGGCCGTCCTGGCTGGGCTGGCGCCGCGGCCGGGGGACCGGGCGCTCGACCTGTACGCCGGAGCTGGCCTGTTCACCGCGCCGCTCGCCGTGGCCGTAGGGGAGCGGGGCCGCGTGCACGCCGTCGAGTCCGAGCCGCGGGCCTGCGCGGACGCAGCGCGCAACTGCGCCGACCTCCCGCAGGTGCGGGTCCACACCGCCCGGGTCGACGCGGGGCTGCTCGACGCGTCGTGGGCGGCCCGCCCGGACCTCGTCGTCCTCGACCCGCCGCGCGCGGGGGCGGGGCTCACTGTCACGCGCCGCCTGGCGGCGAGCGGGGCCCGGCGGATTGCGTACGTCGCCTGCGACCCGGCGTCGCTCGCCCGTGACCTGGGGGAGTTCCTGGCGCAGGGCTGGCGGCTGGTCTCGCTGCGGGCGTTCGACCTGTTCCCGATGACGGCCCACGTCGAGTGCCTCGCGGTGCTGGAGCCAGGTGCGCCGGAGCGCGCCGCAGGCTGACGGCCTGTCCGGCTCTGCCCGGTCTGGTGTTGCGCTCGCGTTACCGGGCCGAGACACTCCGCGGGCCACCGAACCGGTGCCCGCACCCTGGAGGTCCCTGTGCCCCGACTCCGCCGTCGCCCGTTCGGCGCGCTGGCCGCTGCCGCTGTCGTCGTCGCGCTCGCCCCGCTCGGCGCCACCGCCTCGGCGGTCGAGGCACAAGGCCCGGAGACCGCCTGCAGCCCGACCCCGGAGAACCGCCCGGTCTGCGCGTCCGGCGCCGAGCTGCAGTCCGCCACCTTCCTCGACCCCACCGCGCGGGTCACCTCCCCCGGCAACGTCCACCTCGCGCCTCAGGTGTACGTGGGCCCGTTCGCGGTGCTGGCCGCCTCGGCGCACGCGCCCATCACGATGGGGGCCGAGTCCAACGTCCAGGACAACGTGCGCGTGATCGCCTCGGCCTGGCGCCGCGCCGCGGCGCAGGCCGCCCTGGCGGAGGCGGGGCTGGAGCAGGCCGACGGGGTGCAGATGGGCGAGCGGGTGATCCTCGCGCACGGCTCGGAGGTGCGCGGTCCCGCCCGGCTCGGCGTGGACAGCTCGGTCGGTGAGGGCGGGGGCGACGAGGACGACGAGAGCGACGCCTCGGGCCTGGATGTGGAGGCGGTGGCCCTCGGCGAGGAGACCGAGGACTCCGGCGTCTTCCTGAGCTTCGGCGCACAGGTCGACGGCGCGATCATCGAGCGGGACGCCCAGCTCGGCGCGCTCAGCCGGGTCGGCCCCGGCGTCACGCTGCACAGCGGCTTCGTCGTGCTCCCGGGCAAGAATGTGACGAGGCAGGAGGAGGCGGACGACCCGGCGCTCGGCAAGGTCCGGCCGCTGACTGAGGCGGACGCGCTGTTCAACCGGGGGGTCGTCGAGGTCAACGTCGGACTCGCTCGGGAGTACAGCCGCCTGGCCCGGGAGGACGCCTCCGCCGTCCGCGGCATCAACGTCGACCCGGGCGGCAACCCGTTCGACGAGAGCCGCGACCTGCCCACCCTCGAGTCCGACCTCTGCACCGGCCCTGAGGCCGAGGTGCCCGACTTCCGCAACCGCATCATCGGCGACGTGTGCTTCGAGGACTCCCTCGATGACCTCGACGCTAAGATGGGCGCGAACATCTCCATCCGCGCCGACGAGGGTGGCCCCTTCGGCATCGGCGTGATCGACAAGATGGACGACCGGGTCATCTTCCACGCGCTGGAGGGCAACGACCTCGCGGTGGGCGACCGCGTCAGCTACGGCGACCGGGTCGTCGTCCACGGCGGCGGGCGGCCGCAGATCGACCCCACCACCGGACTGGCCGCGCCCACCGTGGTCGGCAACGACGTGCGGCTCGGCGCCCGCGCGGTGGTGTTCCGCAGCATGCTCCGCAACGACACCCAGGTGGGCTTCAAGAGCGCGGTCGTCGGCAGCGAGACGGCGGTCGGCCAGGTCATCCCCGACCGCACCATCTACGCCAACGACAAGGTCTTCGGTCCCGTCGAGTGGTGAGGGCGGGACTGCCCGCCACCCTCCTCGCCGCGCTGCTCGCCGGTTGTTCGGGAGCGGCGGAGCCCGATGGCGGTGCCGGTGGGGCTGGCACTCCCGCCGGCTCCGCCGCCCTTGCCGCGGACGGGTCGTCGGCTCCCACCGAGCTCGCGGTGCCCGAGGGGTTCCGCGTCGCGCTCGACGACGAGGACCGCCCGGTCAAGGGGCCGGACGGGCAGCCGCTCGTGGCGTGGGACTCGACCTGGGTGCTGACGTGGGAGCCGGTGCCAGGGGCCGAGCAGTACGCCGTGTACGTCGGCACGAACGAGGGCAGTGGCGCGACCCCGCGCCGCACCACCGAGGAGCCGCGGCTCAGGCTGCAGGCCGCGGCGGGCACCAGCCCCGCCGAGCGTGTCGAGACCGACCGCAGCGCGGGACTGCTGTTCACCTCATCCCAGCTGTTGGTCGCGGTCAGCGCCCGGGCGGGGGAGCGGGAGGGCCCCCGCTCGCCCTGGTTTCCCGTCGGCGACGTGCCACCCGACGGCGTACCCCTGCCCACCGGCGCGGGGCACGCGGACCACTGACGCCGCATCCGGCACGCGGTGCGGGGTATGGCCCCGCCCCGCCCCGCACCACGGGGAGACAACCACGGAGGGACGCGCATGACCGAGACCGCGCAGCAGGACGTCGTCGACGTGCTCAGCACGGACCACGCCGAGTTCCTTGACCTCATCCAACAGATCAAGGCCTCGACCGACCCGACGGAGCGGCGCGACCTCGCCGACACGCTCATCGCCGAGCTCGTGCGCCACTCGGTGGCCGAGGAGATGTTCGTCTACCCGGCCATGTCCGACCACCTGCCGAACGGCAAGGAGGCCGTCGAGCACGACACGGCCGAGCACAAGGAGCTTGAGCGCACGATGAAGGAGCTCGAGAAGACCGACGCGAACGACCCGGAGTTCCTATCGGTCGTCGGCGTGCTCGAGAACGTCCTCCGCGACCACGTCAGCGATGAGGAGGGCGAGCAGTTCCCGCAGCTGCGCGCCCACCTCTCGCGGGAGCAGCTCGTCGAGCTCGCGGGGAAGGTGGAGACCGCGAAGAAGCTCGCTCCGACCCGGCCGCACCCGCTGTCGCCGAACAACCAGCTGTTCCACAAGACGGTCGGTGCCGGGGTCGGGCTCGTCGACCGGCTCCGTGACAAGCTCACGGGGCGCAACCAGGACTGACCCGGCAGGCGGGGAAGGGGGCCCTCGCGGAACCCGCCGGGCGGCAGACTGGCCGCGTGGTCGAACCGCAGGTCCCGCCCGGCTGGCCCGCCGAGGTGCTCCCACCGCAGGCCCCGGAGTGGGAGCGCAGCGCCGTGGCGTGGCTGTTCGACCTCGTGCCGCCCGACTACCGGGCGCACGAGGTGCTGCGCCGCCACCCGGTCGTGCTCGCCCGGTTCGCGGC
>JALYNB010000368.1 GCA_030773395.1 Actinomycetota bacterium | reverse complement strand
CGGCGGTGCTCTCCGCCGGGCGTCGGGTGCTCGACGCCGAGCCGGGCGTCGAGAGCGACTACCTGGAGGTCGTCGACGAGCTGTTCGACGCGCCCCGAGCCGGGGAGCCGGCGCGGCTGCTGGTCGCCGCCCGCGTCGGCACCACCCGGCTGATCGACAACCTGCCGCTGGTCCTCGGCCCCGAGCCCTCGGGGCCCCACCCCACCCGGAAGGCCTGACCGTGTTCCGCACGATGCTCAAGTCGAAGGTCCACCGGGCGACCGTGACGCAGGCCGACCTGCACTACGTCGGCTCCGTGACCGTCGACCAGGACCTCATGGACGCTGCGGACCTCCTCGAGGGGGAGCAGGTCGCCGTCGTCGACATCGACAACGGCGCCCGGCTCGAGACCTACGTGATCGCCGGCCCCCGCGGCACCGGCGTGATCGGCATCAACGGGGCCGCCGCCCGGCTCGTGCACCCGGGCGACCTCGTCATCCTCATCTCGTACGCGGTGGTGACCGACGCCGAGGCCCGCACGCTGCGGCCCAAGGTGGTCTTCGTCGACTCCCGCAACCGGGTCACCGGCACGAGCGGCGACGCCGCGGACGCCCTCCCGTCCGACCCGGCGAGCCTGCGAGGGGACCTCGTACACGCTGCTCCCGCGCGCGTCGACGCCGTGCACGCCGAGCCAGGGCGCTGACCGCGTGCTCCTCACGGTCGACGTCGGCAACACCAACACGGTCCTGGGGGTCTTCGACGGGCCCACCCTCGTCCGGTCCTGGCGGGTGAAGACGGAGGCGCGGTCCACCGCCGACGAGCTCGCCCTGACGTTCGGCGGTCTGCTGCACGGCACGCCGGTCACCGGGGTCTCGGTCTGCTCGACGGTGCCCGCGGTGCTGCTCGAGCTTCGGCGCATGATCGAGCGCTACTACGCCGACCTCCCCGTCGTGCTCGTGGAGCCCGGGGTGCGCACCGGCGTCCCGATCCTCATCGACAACCCCAAGGAGGTCGGGGCCGACCGCGTCGTCAACACGGTCGCCGCGGCCTCCCTGTTCGGCGGCCCCGCGGTCGTCGTCGACTTCGGCACCGCGACGAACATCGACGTGGTGTCGGCCCGCGGCGAGTACCTCGGGGGCGCCCTCGCGCCCGGCATCGAGATCAGCCTCGACGCGCTGGCCGCCCGCGGCGCCCAGCTGCGTAAGGTCGAGCTCGCCGTGCCCCGGAACGTGATCGGCAAGAGCACGGTCGAGGCCCTGCAGTCCGGCATGATCTACGGAGTCGCCGGCCAGGTCGACGGCCTGGTCCGGCGGATCGCGGCCGAGCTGGGCGGCGAGCCCGGGCGCGACGTGACGGTGATCGCCACAGGCGGGCTCGCGCCGCTCGTGCTCGGCGTCAGCGAGACGCTCGGCCACCACGAGCCCGACCTCACGCTGATCGGCCTTCGCCTCGTGTTCGAGAAGAACACCCCGCCGGCCCGTGCGACGGCCCATCCCGCGACGGCCCACCGTGCCCCGGCGCCCCCGACCCCTCCACAGCCCGCCGCCGGGCCGACCTCAGGAGCGCAGTGACCCAGCCCGTCGACCCCGCCGCGCAGGGCGCCGCCGAGCCCGACCTGCCGGAGCAGATGCGGGTGCGTCGCGAGAAGCTCGACCGCATCCGCGAGACCGGCGGTGACCCCTACCCGGTCGGCTTCCCGCGCACTACCGACCTCGCGCGACTCCGCTCGTCGTACGACGATCTGCCCGCCGACACCGCCACGGGCGACCGCGTCGGGGTCACCGGGCGCGTGGTGTTCAAGCGCGACACCGGGCGCCTCGCCTTCGCCGCCCTGCAGGAGGGCGACAGCCGGCTGCAGGTCATGCTGCCCGAGGACGTCGTCGGGGCGGAGGCGCTGGCCGCCTGGAAGCGCGACGTCGACCTCGGCGACCACGTCGGTGTCGAGGGCGAGGTCGTGACGTCCCGCCGCGGCGAGCTGTCGGTGCGGGCCGACCGGTGGGCCCTGACGAGCAAGGCGCTGCGACCCCTGCCGACGCTGCACAAGCCCTTGTCGGACTCCGAGCGGGTGCGTTCCCGATACGTCGACCTCGTCGTGCGGCCCGAGGCCCGTGCCATGGTGCGCGACCGCGCGGACGCCCTCTGGGCCATCCGTTCCACGCTGCGCTCCCGCGGCTTCACCGAGGTGGAGACCCCGGTGCTGCAGCCGGTGCACGGCGGGGCCACGGCGCGCCCGTTCGTGACGCGCAGCAACGCGCTCAACCTCGACCTCTACCTGCGGATCGCGCTGGAGCTCTACCTCAAGCGGCTCGTCGTCGGTGGCGTCGAGAGGGTCTTCGAGATCGGCAAGAACTTCCGCAACGAAGGGGTGGACTCCACGCACAACCCCGAGTTCACGATGCTCGAGGCTTACGAGGCGTACGCCGACTACGACACCATCGGTGACCTCACCCGTGACCTGGTGCTGGCCGCGGCGGCCGAGCTCGGGTCGACGGAGGTGTCGGACGGGGCCGGGGGCACCCTCGACCTCGCCGCCCCCTGGCGGACGACGACGCTGCACGGGGCGGTGTCGGAGGTGCTGGGGGAGGAGGTCACCCCGGACACCGCGCCCGACCGGCTCCACGCCCTCGCGGACGCGCGGGCCGTCGCGCTGCAGCCCTCCTGGGGTGCGGGGGAGGTGGTGCTGGAGCTCTACGAGCAGCTCGTGGAAAGCCACCTGTCCGAGCCCACGTTCGTGCGCGACTTCCCCGTCGAGGTCCGCCCGCTCGCCCGGCCGCACCGCGAGGACCCCCGGCTGGCGGAGGCCTGGGACCTCGTCGTCGGGGGCCGCGAGCTCGGGACGGGCTACTCGGAACTCGTCGACCCGGTCGAGCAGCGGGCGCGCCTCACGGAGCAGTCGCTGCGCGCCGCGGGCGGCGACCCGGAAGCCATGCAGCTCGACGAGGACTTCCTGCGGGCCCTCGAACACGGAATGCCCCCGACGGGCGGGATGGGCCTCGGCCTCGACCGGCTGCTGATGCTGCTCACGGGCACGGCCTCGATCCGGGAGACCGTGCTGTTCCCGCTCGTCCGGCCCGAATAGGCGGTCGCGGCCGGGGCGTGCGTTCTCGGCGCGCGCGGCCCCGAGTCGGGCACTTTCCCGCGGCGAAGTCGCGCCGGAAAGCGTCCGGCTTGCCAAAGGTGTCACCCATCGGCTTTCCTGGGCGCCAACGCGCGGGAACTCCCGCCGGCGACCCCAGAGAGAGGAATGAGCCGTGGCCCAGAAGACGACGGTCCAGCTCGTCGACGACATCGACGGTTCCGAGGCCGACGAGACGGTCTCCTTCGGCCTCGACGGCACGAACTACGAGATCGACCTCTCGAGCGACCACGCGTCGGCCCTGCGCGACGCCCTGGCGCAGTACGTCGGAGCGGCGCGCAAGGCGTCGGGC
>JALYNB010000367.1 GCA_030773395.1 Actinomycetota bacterium | reverse complement strand
GCTCACACCTTCGCGAGCACCGCGGCGAGCAGCCGCCCGACCCGCTCGGCGGCGGCGGCGCCGGCGGCGAGCACGTCGCTGTGGTCCAGCGGCTCCCCGGTGACGCCTGCCGCCGCATTGGTCACCAGCGACACCGCGAGGACCTCCATCCCGGCCGCGCGCGCGGCGATCGCCTCCAGGGCGGTCGACATCCCGACGAGGTCGGCTCCCATCGTGCGGAGCATCCGGATCTCGGCCGGCGTCTCGTAGTGGGGGCCGGGGAGGGCCGCGTACACGCCCTCCGACAGTGAGGGGTCGACCGCCCGGGCGAGCGCGCGCAGCCGGGCGGAGTACAGGTCCGTGAGGTCGACGAAGCGCGGCCCGACGAGCGGGGAGCGGGCGGTGAGGTTGAGGTGGTCGCGCACGAGGAGCGCCTGCCCGACCCGGTGCGCCGGGTCGAGGCCGCCCGCCGCGTTCGTCAGCACGACGGCGCGGGCCCCGGCGGCCGCCGCCGTCCGCACACCGTGCACGACCACGTCGGTGCCGTGGCCCTCGTAGAGGTGGGTGCGGCCCAGGAACACGAGCACTCGACGGCCGCCCACGGCCACCGAGCGGACGACGCCGCGATGACCGCTGACGCCGGGCGGGGCGAAGCCCGGAAGGCCGGCGACGGCCACCTCCACGGGCGGCGGGGACGCGGCACCGGCGAGCACGTCGGCCGCCGGCAGCCAGCCGCTGCCGAGCACGACGGCGGCGTCATGTCGCTCCACACCGGTGCGCTCAGCGAGGAGGGCGGCTGCACGGGACGCGAGGGTGTGGGGGGCGTCGCGGTCCCCCGGGGTCTCCGTCACGGACGGCGACAGTAGTCGCGGGGAACGCGGCCTCCGGGTGCCTGTGGACGGGGCGGACCGGCGTCCGCAGCGGGAGGCCGAGCGGAGTGGCCGGGGTTACAGTCCGCCGGGTCGGGGCGATGACGGCACGGGAGAGGCCTGGTTCATGGTGCGCGAGTCCGAGTCCGAGATCCCCTTCGAGCCCGTCTACGGGCCGCAGTACCTCGCGGGCTGGGACCCGGCGGAGAAGCTCGGCGAGCCAGGCGCCTACCCCTACACGCGGGGCGTCTACCCGTCGATGTACACGGGCCGGCCGTGGACGATGCGGCAGTACGCCGGCTTCGGCACCGCGAAGGAGTCCAACGAGCGCTACCGCCAGCTGGTGGACGCGGGGACCGGCGGCCTATCCGTCGCCTTCGACCTGCCGACGCAGATGGGCTACGACTCCGACGACCCGATGGTCTCCGGGGAGGTCGGCAAGGTCGGCGTCGCGATCGACTCGATCGACGACATGCGCGTGCTGTTCGACGGG
The DNA here is from genome assembly GCA_030773395.1 of Actinomycetota bacterium. Taxonomy (GTDB): domain Bacteria; phylum Actinomycetota; class Actinomycetes; order JALYNB01; family JALYNB01; genus JALYNB01. The sequence goes on along the minus strand of JALYNB010000367.1, from coordinate 1,286 downwards.
CTGCCGCTCGAGGACGTCACGACGTCGATGACGATCAACGCCCCGGCCGCGGTGCTCCTCCTGCTCTACCAGATCGTCGCGGAGGAGCAGGGGGCGGACCCGGCGAAGATCAGCGGCACGATCCAGAACGACGTGCTGAAGGAGTACATCGCGCGGGGCACCTACATCTACCCGCCCCGGGAGTCGCTGCGGCTCATCACCGACATCTTCCGCTACTGCGGCGACGAGCTGCCCCGCTGGAACACCATCTCGATCTCCGGCTACCACATGGCGGAGGCCGGGGCGACGCCCGTGCAGGAGATCGCCTTCACCCTCGCGAACGGCATCGAGTACGTGCGGGCGGCGGTCGAGGCCGGGCAGGACGTCGACGCCGTCGGCCCTCGGCTGGCCTTCTTCTTCGTGTCGCGGACGACGCTGCTGGAGGAGGTCGCGAAGTTCCGCGCGGCCCGGCGGATCTGGGCCGACGTGATGAAGAACGAGTTCGGCGCGCAGAACCCGAAGTCGCACATGCTGCGCTTCCACACGCAGACCGCCGGGGTCCAGCTCACGGCCCAGCAGCCGGAGGTCAACCTCGTGCGCGTGGCCGTGCAGGGGCTCGCCGCCGTGCTCGGCGGCACGCAGTCGCTGCACACGAACTCCTACGACGAGGCGATCGCGCTGCCGACGGTGAAGGCCGCCACGCTCGCGCTGCGCACCCAGCAGGTGCTGGCCTACGAGACGGACGTGACCGCGACGGTCGACCCGTTCGCCGGCTCCTACGTCGTGGAGGCGCTGACCGACGAGGTGGAGCGCAAGACCCGGGAGCTGATGGCCGCGGTCGAGGAGCGGGGCGGCGCGGTCCGCGCGATCGAGCAGGGCTTCCAGAAGTCGGAGATCGAGAAGTCGGCGTACACGGTCACGAAGGGCATCGAGGACGGGTCGCGCACCGTCGTGGGCGTGAACCGCTTCCGCTCGGCCAGCGAGGAGCGATACGTGCCGCTGCGGGTCGACCCCAGCATCGAGGCCGACCAGCGCGAGCGGCTCGCGGCGCTGCGGGCCGACCGGGACGGCGAGGCGGTGGCCAAGCACCTCGCCGAGCTGAAGGCGGCCGCCCAGGGCAGCGACAACGTGCTCTACCCGATGCGCGAGGCGCTGCGGGCGCGGGCCACTGTCGGGGAGGTGTCCCACGCGCTGCGCGAGGTGTGGGGCGTCTACCGGCCCTCCGACGTGTTCTGACCGCGTTCCTCCCGGGCGTCGGCTTCAGGTGGCGGCGCACCGCCCGATGTAGGTGCGGGGCGGTGCGGCGC
>JALYNB010000366.1 GCA_030773395.1 Actinomycetota bacterium | reverse complement strand
ACCCGGGGGAGACGCTGCTCCCGGGTCGCGGGCGACCGGGGAGGTGGTGGGGTGCCCTCGGCAGGATTCGAACCTGCGCTCCCGCCTCCGGAGGGCGGTGCTCTATCCCCTGAGCTACGAGGGCGTCGCGATCCTCCCGGCGCCCCGGGCGGTGCGGAGACGACGCTACCAGCCCGCGGCCCCGCTCCCGCACAACCCCGCGGGGCCTCGCTCCCCGGCCCGGGTCGCCCCTAGGCTCCGGGCCGTGACCTCCCGGCCCCCGAGGATCCTCGTCGTCGACGACGACGACGCCGTGCGTCAGATCGTCAGCCTGAACCTCGAGTTCGAGGGCTTCGAGGTGGTGACCGCGGTCGACGGGCAGGACTGCCTCGACCAGGTGCGCGACGTGCGCCCGGACGCGGTCGTCCTGGACGTCATGATGCCGCGGCTCGACGGCTGGGCGACCCTCGACCGGCTCCGCGCCGACCCCGCGACCGCCGACCTGAAGGTCCTCCTGCTGAGCGCACGGGCGATGGAGGCCGACCTCCGCCGCGGCGACCGGGCCGGCGTCGACGCCTACATGACGAAGCCGTTCGACCCGGACGTGCTCGTCGAGACCCTGCGCCGTCTCCTGGGCTGACCCCGGCCCTCAGTGGCCGGCGTGCGCGCCACCAGCGGCCTCGGCCGGCTCGGACGACGCGGCGCGCGCGGCCAGCATGTCGCGCAGCACCTCGACCTCGCTCGCCTGGCCGGCGGCGATGCTCGCCGCGAGCGTGCGCGCGTCGGGCTCGGAGAGCACGGCCAGCCCCGCCTCGGCCATCTCGACCCCGGCGAGATGGTGCGCCGTCGTCATCTGCAGGAAGAGCACCTCGGCGTCGTCCGCGGGCAGCGTCGCGAGCGCGGCCACGTCCTGCGGGGTCGCCATCCCGGGCATCCGGCCGTCGACGAAACTCGCGTGTGCCGCGTGCTCGCCGCCCGCCCGCGCCATCCACGTCATGGGCGGCTCGGCCCCCGTCGGGGACAGGCCCCACTCCACGAGCCAGCCCTGCATGCGCCCGATCTGCGCCTGCTGCGTGAGGGCGATGTCGCGGGTCAGCGCCCGCAGCTGGGGGTCGTCGGTGCGCGGGTGCAGCGCCATCGCCATCTCCACCGCCTGCCCGTGGTGGACGCTCATGTCGCGGGCGAAGCCGGCCTCGGCGGAGGTGCCGCCCGGGTCGGCCGCGCTCCGTCGCGCGCTGAGCGCGCCCGCGGCCGCGCCGAGGAACAGCAGGCCGACGACCGCCAGCACCGCGGTCACGGCCAGGAGCAGGCGGCTCGGGCCGCCGTCCCCCGGCCGGCGCGTGGCCGGAGGCGGTGACCCGGTCCGTCGACGACCAGGCCGGGGTCACGAGCCGGTGACCTCGGCCAGCTGCTCCTGCGTGAGCGGGGCGTCGACGCCCTGGACGGTGAGCGGCGAGCTGCAGGTCGCCCCCGGCTCCTGGGAGGCCTGGATGCGGTACGCCTGGATGAACTGCTCCACGCGCGGGTCGTCGGCTCTGTCGACCGCCAGCTGCTTGCCCCAGGCGCTGAGCACGACCGGCGAGGGCAGGTCGGGGAACGGACTCATCAGCGTGTAGTCGAGGCCCTGCACCCGTCGGGCGAGCGTGTCGACCTGGGCAGCGGGAAGGTCCGGCCGGTAGGTCACCCAGACCGCGCCGTGCTCCATCGAGTGCACCGCGTGCTCGCTGGCGATCCGCTCCGTGTACACCGTGCCCTGGCAGGACTGCCAGACCCCGTTGTGGTCCCCGCCCACGGGGGGCGTCTGGGGATAGTTGACGGGACCCTCGACGTGGTTGCGGGGCAGGTCGGCGACCGCCTGCACGCCGCCCTCCTCCTCGAGCGCCGTGCGGACCCGGTCCTGCTCGCCGCGCGGCGACTCGGTGCCGGCGTTGAGGACCGCGTAGGTGAGCAGCCCCCCGATGAACAGCACGAGGGCCAGCGCCCCGGCGATGAAGCCCCAGGGCTTGGGCCTGCTCACCGGCGGGGGCGGGGGCCGCCGGCGGCCGCTGCCGCTCCCGGCCCGGCCGCCGCCGGAACCGTGCGCGGGACGGGGGGTCTGGGAGGACTGGCTCTTCGAGGCCATGGGGCGCGGGAGCTCTTCCTGGGAGTCGGGGACGACGGTGCCGCTGACTCGGTCATCATCGCGCACGACCGGCGATCCGGACGCTCAGGCGACCGACGCGCGCCCGCGCCCGCGGGTTCCCGACCGCCCGTAAGGGGCCGCGCGGGCGGTCCGTGCCCAGCCACTAGGCTTTCCGGGTGACCCCCGCCGACCTGTCCGCCGCCCTCCGGCGCGTGGTGGAGGCCGCCGTCGCCGCGGGGGAGCTGTCGGTCGCCGTCCCCGACGAGGTCGCGGTGGAGCGCCCGCGCCAGCGGGAGCACGGCGACTACGCCACCAACGTCGCTCTCCGCCTCGCCAAGGGCGCGGGCAGGTCGCCCCGTGAGGTCGCCGAGCTGCTGGCCGCCCGCATCCGCGACCTGGCGGAGGTCGAGCGGGTCGACGTCGCCGGCCCAGGCTTCCTCAACCTCGTCCTCGCCGGCGCGGCGACCGGCTCGATCGCGCGGGCCGTGGTCACCGCGGGGTCGGCGTACGGCGAGAACGCCACTCTGGCCGGGCAGTCGGTCAACCTCGAGTTCGTCTCGGCGAACCCCACCGGGCCCATCCACCTCGGCGGTGCACGATGGGCCGCGGTCGGCGACGCCCTCGGCCGACTGCTGGCGGCCAGCGGCGCGTCGGTGACGCGGGAGTACTACGTCAACGACGCCGGCGTGCAGATCGACCGGTTCGCCGCGTCCCTGCTCGCCGCCGCACACGGTCGCGGGGTGCCCGAGGACGGCTACGCCGGCGCCTACGTCGGTGAGCTGGGGTCGGCACTCGTCGCCGACACCCCCGGGCTGCTCGAGCGGCCCGAGGCCGAGCAGCTGGAGGTCTTCCGCCGCGACGGGGTCGAGCGCATGCTCGCCGCGATCCGCGCCGGGCTCGCGGGCTTCGGCGTCGAGTTCGACCTGTTCTTCTCCGAGGAGTCGCTGCACGCCTCCGGCGCGGTCGAGAAGGCCGTCCACCGGCTGCGCGAGCAGGGCCACGTGTACGACGCCGACGGCGCCGTGTGGCTGCGCACGACCGACTTCGGCGACGACAAGGACCGGGTGCTCATCAAGAGCGACGGGTCGACGACGTACTTCGCATCGGACTGCGCCTACTACCTGGACAAGCGCGACCGCGGCCACGACGTCTGCGTCTACATGCTCGGCGCCGACCACCACGGCTACGTGCAGCGACTGCGGGCGGTGGCGGCGTGCGCCGGCGACGACCCGGACCGCACGCTGCAGGTGCTCATCGGGCAGATGGTCAACGTGCTCCGCGGCGGCGAACCCGTGCGGATGAGCAAGCGGGCGGGGACGGTCGTCACGCTGGAGGACCTGCTCGACCTCGTGAGCGTCGACGCGGCGCGCTACACGCTCGCCCGCTCCTCGACCGACTCCACCCTCGACCTCGACGTCGACCTGCTCAACCGAAGCGACCCCGAGAACCCGGTGTGGTACGTGCAGTACGCGCACGCCCGGATCTCCTCGCTGCTGCGCAACGCGGCGGAACTGGGCGTCGAGCGCGGCGACCTCGCCGACGCCGACCTGGGCCTGCTCACCCACGAGCAGGAGGGCGACCTGCTGCGGGCGCTGGGGGAGCTGCCCCGGGTCGTGGCCAGCGCCGCGGAGCTCCGCGCGCCGCACCGCGTCGCACGCTTCCTCGAGGAGGCCGTCGCGCCGGCGTACCACCGCTTCTACGACTCCTGCCGCGTCCTGCCGCTGGGCGACGAGGAGCCCGGCGACCTGACCCGAGCCCGGCTCTGGCTCTGCGAGGCGACCCGCACCGTGCTCGCGAACGGGCTCGGGCTGCTCGGGGTCAGCGCCCCGGAGAGGATGTGAGGCCGGTGACGGCGCTGCACGACGCACTCGCGACGCCCGGCCCCACCAGCGGCACAGACCTCGACCCCGCGGTCTGGCCCGCGACGGCCACCCGCGTCGCGGGGGTCCTCCACATCGGCGGGGTCGACGTCCGCGACCTGGCCGCCGAGCACGGCACGCCGGCCTACGTCCTCGACGAGGCCGACCTGCGCGGGCGCATGCGGGCCTGGCGGGGCGCGTTCGACGGCGCCCTCGTCTACTACGCCGGCAAGTCCTTCCTGTCGGTGGCCGTCGCCCGGTGGCTCGCAGAGGAAGGGCTGTCGCTCGACGTGAGCACCGGCGGGGAGCTCGCGGTCGCCCTGAAGGCCGGCTTCCCGACGGAGCGCGTCCTGTTCCACGGCAACAACAAGTCCGTGGCCGAGCTGGAGCGGGCCCTGGAGGTCGGGGTCGGCCGCATCGTGGTCGACTCCGAGCTCGAGCTAGCCCGGCTCGCGTTCCTGGCGGAGCGCGCGGGTGTGCGGCAGCCGGTCTACCTGCGGATCACCCCCGGCGTGGAGGCCCACACGCACGAGGCGATCTCGACGGGTCAGGAGGACCAGAAGTTCGGCTTCTCGCTGGCCTCGGGCGCGGCCGCGGAAGCCGTGCGGCGGGTCCTCGCGCTGCCCTCGCTGGAGCTCGCGGGGCTGCACTGCCACATCGGCTCGCACATCTTCGACACCAGCGGGTTCTCGCTGGCGGCCCACCGCATGGTCGGGTTCCTCGCCGAGATCCGCGACACCCACGGGGTGGAGCTGGTCGAGCTCGACCTCGGGGGCGGGATGGGTATCGCCTACACGAGCTCGGACGACCCCGAGCCGGTCGAACAGCTGGCCGCCGAGCTGCGGGGGATCGTGGAGCGCGAGTGCGCCGCCGCCGGGCTCGCCGTGCCGCGGCTGGCCGTCGAGCCCGGGCGGGCGATCTCCGGCCCGTCGACCGTGACGCTCTACGAGGTGGGCACGATCAAGGACCTGCCGGGGCTGCGCACCTACGTCAGCGTCGACGGGGGCATGAGCGACAACCTCCGCACCGCCCTGTACGACGCCCGCTACACCGCCGTCCTCGCCTCGCGGCAGCCCGCGGGGGAGGCCCGGCTGTCCCGCGTGGTCGGCAAGCACTGCGAGTCCGGGGACGTCGTGGTGCGCGACGTCGACCTGCCCGTCGACCTGGCCCCCGGCGACCTCCTCGCCGTGCCCGCGAGCGGCGCCTACCACCGGTCGATGGCGAACAACTACAACCAGGTCGGGCGGCCGCCTGTGGTCGCGGTGAGGGACGGCGAGTCAAAGGTGATCGTGCGCCGGGAGACCGAGGACGACCTCCTGCGGCTGGACGTCGGATGAGCGACAGCGGAAGGCCGCTGAGGGTGGCCCTCCTCGGCTGCGGCGCCGTGGGCAGCGAGGTCGTGCGGCTGCTGCACTCCTCCGCCGACGACCTCGCCGCCCGCGTCGGCGCGCCGCTGGAGATCGCCGGCATCGCCGTACGCCGGGCGACGCGGGCGCGCGACCTGCCCGTCGACCCGTCGCTGTTCACCGACGACGCGCTCGGCCTCGTCACCCGGCCGGACATCGACGTGGTCGTGGAGGTCGTCGGCGGCATCGAGCCCGCGCGGTCGTGGCTGCTCGCCGCGCTCGAGGCGGGCAAGGCCGTCGTGACGGCGAACAAGGCGCTGCTGGCGGAGGACGGCGCCACGCTGCACTCGGCCGCGGAGCGCGGCGGCACCGACCTCTACGCCGAGGCGAGCGTCGCCGGCGCGATCCCGCTGCTGCGGCCACTGCGCGAGTCGCTCGCGGGTGACCACGTCACGCGCGTGCTGGGAATCGTCAACGGCACCACGAACTACATCCTCACGCGCATGGACGAGACGGGCGCGGGCTTCGACGAGGCGCTCGAGGAGGCCACCGCGCTCGGCTACGCGGAGGCCGACCCGACCGCCGACATCGAGGGCTTCGACGCCGCGGCCAAGTGCGCGATCCTCGCCGGCATCGCCTTCCACACCCGGGTCACGGCCGCCGACGTGCACCGGGAGGGGATCACGGGCGTCACCGCCGCGGACATCCGCAGCGCCACCGAGATGGGCTGCGTGGTCAAGCTCCTCGCGATCGCGCAGCGCAGCCAGGACGGCCGCTCAGTCGGCGTCCGCGTCCACCCCGCGATGATCCCGCGCAGCCACCCGCTCGCCGGCGTACGCGAGGCCTACAACGCCGTCTTCGTCGAGGCCGACGCCGCCGGGCAGCTGATGTTCTACGGGCGCGGCGCGGGCGGCACGCCGACGGCCAGCGCCGTGCTCGGCGACATCGTCGCCGTGGCGCGCAACCGTCTCGCGGGCGCGCGGGGGGCGGGCGAGTCGTCGTACGCGGACCTGCCGGTGCACCCGGTGGGCGACACCGTCACGCGCTACCACGTGAGCCTCGACGTCGCCGACAAGGCCGGCGTGCTCTCCGCGGTCGCGTCGGCGTTCGCTCGCCACGACGTGTCGATCCGCTCCGTGCGCCAGGAGGGCCACGGCGACGACGCCATCCTCGTGCTGGTCACGCACGCCGCCTCGGACGCCGCGCTGTCGGCGACCGTGGAGGAGCTGCGCGGGCTCGATGTGGTCCGGGCCGTCGCGAGCGTGATGAGGGTGGAGGGAGGCGGCGCATGACGACCGTCGAGGAGTCGACCGGAGCGCGGACGGGTCAGGGGGAGACCGGCCCGTCGCTGCGCGGGGTCGGGCGCTGCCCGTCCGGCAAGGCGTGGCGGGGTGTCATCGAGGAGTGGCGCGACCGACTGCCGGTCAGCGACGCCACCCCGGTGGCGACGCTCCGCGAGGGCGGGACGCCACTGGTGCCCGCGCACGCGCTGTCGGAGCGCACGGGCTGCGAGGTGCACCTCAAGGTCGAGGGCGCCAACCCCACGGGCTCGTTCAAGGACCGCGGGATGACGATGGCCATCTCGAAGGCCGCCGAGGAGGGCGCGGAGGCGGTCATCTGCGCGTCGACGGGCAACACGAGCGCGAGCGCGGCGGCGTACGCCGGGCGCGCGGGGCTGACCTGCGCCGTCCTCGTGCCCACCGGCAAGATCGCGCTCGGGAAGCTCGCGCAGGCGCTCGTGCACGGCGCCCAGCTGCTGCAGGTCGAGGGCAACTTCGACGACTGCCTGACGCTCGCCCGGGAGCTGTCGGAGGACTACCCCGTGTCGCTGGTGAACTCGGTCAACAAGTACCGGATCGAGGGCCAGAAGACCGCCGCGTTCGAGGTGTGCGAGGCGCTCGGCGGTCCGGCCGGGCCGCGGCCGCCGGACGTGCACTGCCTGCCGGTGGGCAACGCCGGCAACATCACGGCGTACTGGCAGGGCTACTGCGAGTACGCCGCCGACGGCACGACGTCCTCGCGTCCCCGCATGCACGGCTTCCAGGCCGCAGGCGCGGCCCCCATCGTCAACGGGGCGCCCGTGGCGAGCCCCCTGACGATCGCCACCGCGATCCGCATCGGCAACCCGGCCTCCTGGCAGCAGGCGCTCCGCGCCCGCGACGAGAGCGGCGGCGCGATCGAGGCGGTGACGGACCGGCAGATCCTGGCGGCCTACCGGCTGCTGGCGCAGAAGGAGGGGGTGTTCGTCGAGCCGGCGTCCGCCGCGTCCGTCGCGGGGCTGCTGCAGTCCGTGGAGGCCGGCACGATCGAGCGCGGCTCGACGGTCGTCTGCACCGTCACCGGTCACGGGCTCAAGGACCCGGACTGGGCCATCGCGGGCGCGCCGAAGCCGCTCACCGTCCCGGTGGACGCGACCCGCGTCGCCGCGGCGCTCGGGCTGACCGAGGCGTGAGCCCCGCCGTCCGGGTCCGCGTCCCGGCGACAAGCGCCAACCTCGGGCCGGGGTTCGACGCCCTCGGACTCGCCCTCGGTCTCCACGACGAGGTCACCGCCTCCGTCGGCCCCGAACCCGGGCTGCAGGTCGTGGTGACCGGGGAAGGCGCGGCCGACGTGCCGCGCGACGAGCGGCACCTGGTCGTGCGGGCCTTCCGGGCCGCCGAACAGCGGTGGGGCGCCGTCGGAGGCGGGGGGCTGCGCCTGGACTGCGTCAACCGCATCCCGCACGCGCGCGGTCTGGGTTCGTCGGCCGCCGCGATCGTCGCGGGGGTGCTCGCGGCCCGTGCGCTCGCCGGCGCCACCGTCCCCGTCGACGAGGTGCTCCGGCTCGCGACCGAGATCGAGGGACACCCCGACAACGTCGCCGCCTGTCTGTTCGGCGGGGTGACCGTGGCCTGGACGGAGTCGACCGGGGCCCGCGCGGCACGGGTCGAGCCCTCGCCCGACCTCGACCCGGTGGTCCTCATCCCCGCGACGACCGCGTCGACGCAAGCGGTGCGCCGGCTGCTGCCGGGCACCGTGCCCCACGCGGACGCCGCCGCGAACGCCGGTCGGGCAGCGCTGCTCGTCCACGCGCTGGCGACCGACCCGTCGCTCCTGCTGCCCGCCACCGAGGACCGGCTGCACCAGCCGTACCGGGCGCCGGCGATGCCCGACAGCGCCGACCTCGTCGCGCGACTGCGGGCCGGGGGGACGGCGGCGGTGGTCTCGGGCGCAGGGCCGACC
>JALYNB010000365.1 GCA_030773395.1 Actinomycetota bacterium | reverse complement strand
ACCCAGCCGCGGGCCTCGTGGCCGAGGGGCTGGCGGGCGGCCGCTGGGTGCCCGTGCGGGTCGCGGGCAGCGCCGCCGGCGTGCTGACGGGCCATGGGGTGTTCGAGGGGCCGGCCACGATCTCGGTGCAGCAGCCGGCCGGGGTGCGCGCGTACCGCGGCCGGCTCGTCGCCGCCCGCTCCGGCCAGCCCGCGCGGCCGTTGTACGTCGTCAACCACGTCGGGCTCGACGACTACGTCCGCGGCGTCGTGCCTGCCGAGATGCCGGCCTCGTGGCCGCGCGAGGCGCTCGAGGCGCAGGCCGTCGCGGCCCGCTCGTACGGCATGCAGCCCTGCCCCCAGCCCGGGCCGTTTCCCGCGACCGGGCTCTACGACGTCGTCGACACCGTCTCGTGCCAGGTGTACGGCGGCGTGCGCGGCGAGCACCCGGGCAGCGACGCGGCCGTCGCGGCGACCGCCGGCCAGGTGGTTCGCACGGCGTCCGGCGTCCTGCGGACGGAGTTCTCCTCCTCGAACGGTGGTTGGACCTCGCCCGGGGCGGGCGCGCCCGTGCCGCGGGAGGACCCGTACGACGCGGTCGGCGCGAGGGCGGGCGGCTCGCCCGTCCACCGCTGGACGGGCGTCCCCGTGCCTGCCGCCCGGCTCGAGGCCGCGTTCGGCACGGGCCTGCTCCAGCAGGTCACCGTCTTGCAGCGGGACGGGCACGGCGAGTGGGGCGGGCGCGTCCTGCGGGTCCGGCTGGTGGGCGCGGCCCGGACCGTCGAGGTGACGGGCGCCCAGGTGCGCCTCGCGGCGGGGTTGCGCAGCGCCTGGTTCGACCTCGTCCCGGCGCCCGCGGTGCTGCCCGCGATCGAGGCGCACTACCGCCGCCTCGGCGGCGCGGCCTCGTTCCTCGGGACACCGGTCACCGGCGAGCTCGTCACGCCCGACCGGGTCGGGCGCTACACCCACTACCGCGGAGGCTCGATCTACTGGCACCCCCGCACCGGCGCCCATGAGGTGCACGGGCGCATCCGCGACACGTGGGCGCGGCTGGGCTGGGAGCGCAGCGCCCTCGGCTACCCCGTCGCCGACGAGCTGGGCACCCCGGACGGCCAGGGCCGCTTCTCGCACTTCGAGCGGGGCTCGGTCTACTGGTCGCCCGCGACCGACGCCCGCGAGGTGCGCGGCGCGATCCGCCAGACGTGGGCGCGGCTCGGCTGGGAGCGCAGCGCGCTGGGCTACCCGACGAGCGACGAGTACGGGATCTCGGGCGGCCGGGCGGGCGACTTCCAGGGCGGGCGCATCGGCTGGGACGCGGCGACCAGAAGGACGACCGTCACGACCCGCTGACGCCGCGTCCCGTCCCCGCCAGCCGACGGCGCGGCCCGAGGGCGAGACAGCCGCCACCCGGCTTCCGGCCAGGGTGTCTCGGCTGCGGTTGTTGCAGCGGCGGCTGTGGTTGGCTGCCGCCGTGTTCACCGCCGTGTTCACCGCCGCGGACGACGCGCTCGTGACGGTCGTCGTCGTCACCTACCGCGGCGCGCGGTTCCTCGACCGGTGCCTCGACTCCGTCGCGGAGCAGGACCTCGCGCGCCAGGGCCGGGTCGCGTGCTGGGTTGTCGACAACGCGTCGGAGGACGGCACCGCCGACGTGCTCCGCGCCCGGCGAGACGGGGTCCGCGTCCTGCGCGCCCCCCGCAACCTGGGCTTCGCCGGCGGCAACAACCTGGCGCTGCGCGAGGTGACGACGAGGTACGCGGTCCTGCTCAACGACGACGCCGTCGCCGGTCCGGGATGGCTCGCGGGGCTGCTCGAGCCGTTCGACGACCCGCGGGTCGGGGCGGTCGCCGGCAAGCTGCTGCTGCGGCCGCGGTTCCTCCGAGTCGGGGTCCGCGTCCGGGGCGCCGCCCGGCTCGGCGTCGACGCGGTCCACCGGGACGGCCACGACGTCACCGGTGCGGTGCCCTGGGACCCGCTGCTCGCCGGCCCGCAGCCGGGCCCGACCCGGTGGTGCGCCCCCGAGGTCGACCTGCTCGTGCCGCTCGCCGGCGACGAGCCGCGGCTGCCCCAGCCGCTGCGGCTGGTGCTCGACCTGCGGGCGGAGCAGCCCGGCGTGGTGGAGGTCGAGGGCCGGGAGCACCCGCTGGGCCCATGGGGGGAGCGCGTCGCCGTCGACGTCCCGCCGGGTGTGGCCACCGTCGACGTCCTCAACAGCGCCGGGACGGTGCTGCACCCGGACGGCTCGGCCGGCGACAGGGGCTTCGGCCGCGTCGACGACGGGTCCTACGACGCCCCGCTGGAGGTGTTCGGCGGGTGCGGTGCGTCCCTGGCGCTGCGCACCGCCGCGCTGCGGGACGTGGGCCTGTTCGACGACGACTGGTTCCTCTACTACGAGGACGTGGACCTCTGCTGGCGGCTCCGCCGCCGGGGCTGGGTGGTGCACTACGCGCCCGCGTCGGTCGCCCGCCACGAGCACTCGGCCAGCGCCGGGACCCGCTCCGACCTGCACGTCTTCCACGACCAGCGCAACCGGCTCCTGACCCTGGCCAAGAACGCCTCGCTGCCGCTCGTGGCCCGCACCGTCGGGCGCTTCCCGCTGACCACCGCCGCCGGCGTCGTCCGGGCGCTGCGGCCCGCCGGGCCGGGTGCCCACCTGACCGTGCTGCGGCTCCGCGTGCTCGGCTCGGCCCTGCGGCTGCTCCCGCGTGTGCTCGCCCGGCGCCGCCGGGTGCAGCGGACGGCGGTGGTGCCGCGGCGGGCGGTCGAGGCGTGGCTGGGGTGGCACGTCGGCACCCCTCGTTAGGCTCGTCGGGTCCGCCCGCGGGACGTGCTGGTCGCGGGCTCCCAGCTCCCCCGTCCCTGGAGGACCGTGACCACCCTGTCGACCCCACGGTCACCCTCCTCCTCGTCCGCCTCCGAGGCCGCGTCCGCGGGGCCGGGCGGGCGGTGGCGCGGGGCGCTGGACGGGACCGCGCCGCTGCGCCGGCTCGAGCTCGTCGTGGCCTCCGCCGTGCTCCTGCTCGTCGGTGCGGCCGTCTACGGGCCTCACGTCCTGGGCGGCGGGTTCCTCGCCGACGACTGGAGCAACGCGGCGAAGACCCGCTTCCTCGCCGCCTGCTGCGGGGTCGGTCAGACCGGGCAGGGGAGTGGCTACCTCGCCCAGGTGCGCAACCTGCTCTCGGACGGGCCGGCGGGCTACCACATCGGCCTGCCGCTGCTCATCCCGTTCAGCTTCCGGGCGTTCCGCCCGTACATCGCCCCGCACCTGGGGCTCGCGCTGCTCCTCGCCGTCGCCGTGTCGGCCGCGATGTACGCCGTGCTGCGCCGCTTCGGGGTCGCCCCGCTGCACGCCCTGCTCATGGCGGTCCTCGTGCTGGTGTTCCCGTGGTCGGACTCCAACCGGCTCTGGGCGATGGCCTCCTACAACCAGCTCGCCGTGGTGCTGTGGCTCGTCGGGCTGCTCGTCGCCCTGCGCGGGCTGCGAGGCTCCGGGCTGCGCGCCCTGCTGTGGCACACGGTCGCCCTGGTGCTCTACGCGGCCGGCATCATGATCTACGAGCTCGTCGCCGGGGCAGTGCTCGTCAGCGTCGTCTTCTACTGGCACCGCACGCGATCGGGCGGCGTCGCCTGGCGGGGGATGGCGTGGCGGTGGGCGGCGGACGTGGCCGTCATCGCCGCGAGCCTCCTCACCGTCCTCGCGCTGGCCCTGCCCCGCCCCATCATCGGCTGGCCGGAGCGGTTCGCCTTCGCCGCGGTCGTGCTCGACGAGTCGGTCACGCTGCTCGCCTATTCCGCTTTCCCCCTCGCCGAGCCGTCGCGGTTCGTCGTGGTCGGCGTGCTCGCAGCGGTGCTGGCGGCGGGACTCGTCGTCCGGGCCCGTACGCCGCGCACCGACCCGCGCCGTCACGCCCTCGGGCAGTGGCTCCTCGTCGCCGCGGCGGGCGTGGTCGTCGTCGGCGGCGGCTACGCCCTCGCCATCCCCGGCGGGTACGGGCGCCCGCTCTCGGCGGGCATCGAGAACCGCGTGAACCTCGTGTCCTCGGCCGGCTACGTCATGGTCGTGTACGCCGTCGCCGCCCTCGCCGGCCTCCTGCTGGCCTCGGCTGCCCGACGCCCCCGCTCGGCGGCGGCCGCCGCCGTGCCTGTCGCCGCCGCGCTCGTCGTTCTGGGCGGCTACGCGGGCCTGGCCCGCGAGAGCGCCGACGCCTACGACCGCTCGTGGGGCGAGCAGCTGCGGGTGCTGCACGCGATCCGCGACGGCGGCCCCTACCCCGACTTCGCGCACGTCTTCGTCTTCGCCTACCCCTCGTTCACCGCGCCGGGCGTGCCGGTGTTCTCCTGGATCTGGGACCTCCCGCCGGCCAGCAAGGTGATCCTGGACGACCCGTCCCCGGCGGCCTTCCCGGTGCTGCCGCCGACCGTCTTCACGTGCGAGGACGCCTCGGTGCTCCCCGGCAACGGGCACGGCCTCGGCCAGCTGCAGCGCAGCGCCTACGGGAACGTGTTCTTCGTCGACGTCGCCACGAACCGGACCCTGCGGATCGACGACCGGGCGGGGTGCGAGGCGGCGCTGGCGACGATGCGGCCAGGACCATTGATGGAGGGGCGGGACTGCGCGCTCGCCGCGGGCGGCCTCGCGACCCGGGTCGACTGGGTCTGCGCGGACGGGCCCGTGCCGCTCATGCGGCCGTGACCGGGACGCGGCCCCCTGCCTCCCCGGACGGCACGGCCTGACGACCCAGCCGGCCCGCGTCGTGGCCGTGCTGGTGGTCAGACCTGCTGGTCCTCAGTCGAGCAACGACAGCAGGTAGCGGCCGTAGCCGCTCTTGCGCAGCGGCTCGGCCATCGTGCGCAGGCCCTCGTCGTCGATGAACCCCTCGCGCCAGGCGACCTCCTCGATCGCCCCGATCTTCCAGCCCTGCCGGTCCTCGATGACCTGCACGAACGTCGCCGCCTGCATGAGCGACTCGACGGTGCCGGTGTCGAGCCACGCGGTCCCGCGGGGCATCACACTCACGTCGAGCCGGCCCTGCGCCAGGTACTCGCGGTTGACGTCCGTGATCTCCAGCTCGCCCCGGGCGCTCGGCCGGAGGCCCGCGGCGATGTCGAGCACCGCGTTGTCGTAGAAGTAGAGGCCGACGACCGCGTAGCTCGAGCGCGGCCGAGCCGGCTTCTCCTCGATCGACAGGGCGCGGCCCTGCGCGTCGAACTCCACCACGCCGTACCGCTGCGGGTCGGCCACGTGGTACGCGAAGACGGTGCCGCCGACCGGGCGGGTGTGCGCCTTCAGCTGCTCCCCGAAGCCGGGGCCGTAGAAGATGTTGTCGCCCAGGACCAGCGCCACGTCGTCGTCGCCGACGAACTCCCGGCCGATGAGGAACGCCTCCGCAAGGCCGTTGGGCTCCGCCTGCGTGGCGTACTCGAAGCGGCAGCCGTAGCGCGAGCCGTCACCGAGCAGCCGGCGGAACTGCTCCGAGTCCTGTGGCGTCGTGATGACGAGCACCTCGCGCAGGCCCGCCAGCATCAGCGTCGACAGGGGGTAGTAGACCATCGGCTTGTCGTAGACCGGCATGAGCTGCTTGGAGACAGCCTGCGTGATCGGGTAGAGCCGGGTGCCCGAGCCGCCGGCGAGCACGATGCCCTTCACGGGCGCTCCACCGGCGGAACGTCGCGGAGCCGAGGGTTTGCGGCGTCCTTGTCGCTGAGCACCGTCCGCTCGCGGGGCACGGGCCAGGGGATGGCGAGGTCGGGGTCGAAGGGGTCGACCCCGACGTAGCGCACGTCCGGCGACCAGTGGGCGGTCACGAGGTACGTGTAGACGGTGTGCGGCTCGAGCGTCTGGAACGCGTTCCCGCAGCCCGACGGCACGAGGAGGGCGACGGACGGCGTCAGCTCGGCCGTCACCACCCGCCCGAGCCCGTCGCCCCGCCGCAGGTCCACGACCGCGGCGAACGCGCGGCCGGCGGCGATCGAGACGTACTTGTCCCAGGGCTCGGCGTGGACGCCACGCGTCACGCCCGGCTCGGCGTTGTAGCTCACGTTGTTCTGCACGAAGACCAGATCCGGGAGGCCGGCCGCCCGAAGCTTCGCCTCCTGGTAGTTCTCCTTGAACCAGCCCCGCCGGTCGCCACGCAGGTCGAGGTCGACCTGCAGCAGGCCCGGGATGGCCGTCGTGTGGACGGCGGGGAGCTCGGCCACCTCAGCGCCCGATCACGGAGTAGCGGGCCTCCGTGGCCTCCTTGACAGGGCGCCACCACTGCTCGTGGTCGGCGTACCAGCCCACCGTCGCCTCGAGGCCCCGCCGGAAGTCCGCGTAGCGCGGCGCCCAGCCGAGCTCCGTGCGCAGCTTCGTCGCGTCGATCGCGTAGCGCAGGTCGTGGCCGGGCCGGTCCGGCACGTGCTCGTAGGCGTCGCTCGGCCGGCCCATGACCTCGAGCACCATCTCCACGACCTCCTTGTTGCTGAGCTCCCCCTCCGCGCCGACCATGTACGTCTCCCCGACGGAACCGCGCTCCAGGATCAGCCGGACCGCCGCGTTGTGGTCGTCCACGTGGATCCAGTCGCGCACGTTGCTGCCGCTGCCGTAGAGCTTCGGCCGCTGCCCGACGAGCACGTTCGTGACCTGCCGCGGGATGAACTTCTCGACGTGCTGGTAAGGGCCGTAGTTGTTGGAGCAGTTGGAGATCGTGGCGCGGACGCCGAACGACCGCGCCCACGCGCGCACGAGGAGGTCCGACCCAGCCTTCGTCGCGGAGTAGGGGCTCGACGGGTCGTACGGCGTGGTCTCGCGGAACCGCTCCGGGTCGTCGAGGGCGAGGTCCCCGAACACCTCGTCGGTGGAGATGTGGTGCAGGCGGGTGCCGTGCCGTCTCACGGCCTCCAGCAGCGTGAACGTGCCGACCACGTTGGTGTGGACGAACGGCGCCGGGTCGACGAGCGAGTTGTCGTTGTGGGTCTCCGCCGCGAAGTGGATGACGGCGTCGCACTCGGCCACGAGCCGGTCCACGAGCGCGGCGTCGGTCACGTCGCCGCGCACGACCTGCACGGCGTCGCGCACCTCGTCGAGCGACTGCGCGCTCCCGGCGTAGGTGAGGGCGTCGAGCACGACGACCTCGTCAGCCGGGTGCTCGCGGACCGTCTGGTGGACGAAGTTGGCGCCGATGAACCCGGCCCCGCCCGTCACCAAGAGCTTCACGCCGCGCGAGCCTACGGGAGCCCGACGCGCTCGAGGCGCAGTCGTGAGTTCTCGGCCTCCACGTTCGCGAGGCGCTCCGCGTAGTGCGCGAGCAGGCGGGCACGAGCGCGCGTGTCGCCCGTCGTGCGCTGCTCGTCCTGCAGCGCGATGACGCGGAGCAGGAGCGCGAGGCGGTTCTCCTCCAGCCGCGCGAGCAGCGGGCTGCGGTCGTACGGCGCCAGCAGCTCCGCGAGGCGCGGGGCGGCCTCGCTGTCGCGCGGGTAGACGACGCCCAGCCCGAACACGGACGGGACGTGCGCGTACGCGAGGTCGGCCTCCGACTCGGCGAGGTAGTCCTCGACCGCCGTGAGGACGCCGTTGCGCGGGCCGCCCTCGTGCCGCGCCAGCGCGAACCCGCCCTCCCCGCGGAACCCGCTCTCGACCACGCCGGCGTTGCCCGGGACGACGCCCAGGTCCCACGTGTGGGGGTGTACGTCCTCGGCCGGCAGGCTGTCCGGCGCGTAGTACTGGTCACGCCGCCCGCACGGCCACCCCACGTCGTGCAGCAGCACCAGCGGGTGGGGGCGGTCGGGCCCGGCCAGCTCGGCGATCGTGCGCAGCTCGGCGAGCACCACGGCGTACGCGTGGTCGCCGTCGAGCACGTAGGCGTCGGCCGGATCGAGCTCGCGCAGCGCCTGCGGGCTGCGCCCCTCGACCAGCCGGAAGTGCGGCGACGTCCTGTCGAGCTCGCGGATGTCGTCGGCCGGGAACGGCTCCACGGAGGCGGCGGTCGCGCCGTGGCGCGCGGCCCAGTCGGCCAGCGCGGTGGTGAAGCCGCCGTACTCCGACCCGACCTCGACGACGGACCGCGCGCCCACGGCCTCCAGGCAGCCGAAGATGACCGCGCCGTGCTCGGTGAGCGAGTGGAGCATCAACGGCATGGTCACGCGGGTCCTCCTGCTGGCGCCGGGCGGGCGCCCGACGGGGGCCGGCCGCGGCGGCGGTCCGGACGGGCGGCCCGATGCTACGGTCGCTGCCGCCCACCTGCGGGTGCGCCGGGCTGTTGCCCGCCCGGCGCGTCCACCGCCGTCCCCGGAGGCCTGTCATCGTCGCCCGAGCAGACGCCCCGCTCCCGGCCGCCTCCGCCGCCCCGTCCGCGACCGACCGGTCCGCGAGCGCAGCCCGCCTCGACAGTCGGCTGCTGCCCGTCCACGCGGCGCTGGACGACGACGCCGTGCGGGTCGTCTCGGTCGACGTGTTCGACACGCTGGTCTGGCGGACGGTGGCCGAGCCCGTGCACGCGTTCCCGATGGTGGCCGACCGCCTGCGCGAGGAGGAGCTCCTCGCCCCGCACGTCACGTCGGAGTCGTTCTTCCACCTGCGCATCCGCGCGGAGGAGCAGGCGCGCGCGGTGCTGCGGGAGCAGACCGGGAGCGAGGAGGTCGACCTCGCGCAGGTCTACCGCCAGCTGCCGCTGCACGTGCGCTGCCACCGCGAGTCCGTCGACGAGGCGGTGGCCGTGGAGGTCGAGGTCGAACGCAGCCTGATCCTCCCCGACCTCGACGTCGTGGACCTGCTCACCGCCGCCCGGGAGCGGGGCAAGCGCATCGTCGCGGTCTCCGACACGTACTTCACCGAGCAAGACCTGCGCACGCTGCTGGGCATGCGGCCGCTGTCCGACCTGCCGTTCGAGCGGCTGTTCGTCAGCAGCGCGCACGGCGTCGGCAAGGGCTACGGGCTGTTCGACGTCGTGCTCCGCGAGCTCGGCGTGCCCCCCGAGGCGGTGGTGCACGTCGGCGACAACGTCGTCGCCGACGTGGAGACCCCGCGGCGGCTCGGCCTGCGCACGGTGCTGTTCGAGCGCCGCCCCCGGGCGCTGGCCGAGGTCGTCGCACGCGAGGCGCCGCTGGGCGGTCCGAGCCCCGGACGCACCGACGCGGGCCTCACGGCCCTGCGCGCCAAGGTGTCGCACCGCGCCGCCGTGCAGGCGCTCCCGGCGCAGGCCCGGCCCTTCTGGCAGTACGGCGCGAGCACGCTGGGGCCCGTCCTGACAGGCTTCGCCGAGTGGGTGCAGCAGCGGGCGCAGGAGGTCGGCGTCGACCGCGTGCACTGCCTCATGCGTGAGGGTGCGCTCCTCGCCGACCTCGTCAACGTCGCCGGCGACTACCTCGACTCGCCCGTGCGCGCGGAGAAGGCGTGGCTGTCGCGGCAGGTGTGCGCGCGTGCGAGCGTCAAGCACGCGTCTGCAGCCGAGCTGGAGAGCCTGCTGAGCCGCGTGCGGATGCCGACCGTGCGCGAGTTCTGCACGACGCTCGGCGTGCGCGCGGAGCAGTTGCCGACGCTCGCCGGCCGGACCGACGAACGGCTGTCCGACCCCGTCCTGCGGGACGAGGTGGTCCAGGCGCTCACGA
The DNA here is from genome assembly GCA_030773395.1 of Actinomycetota bacterium. GTDB lineage: Bacteria > Actinomycetota > Actinomycetes > JALYNB01 > JALYNB01 > JALYNB01. Next base: position 1,318 of record JALYNB010000365.1, on the reverse strand, counting down.
CCGACCCCGACCGCCGGGGGGAGATCGTCGCGACCTGCCGCCAGCTCCGCGAGCGCGTCGTCCGCTACGTCCGCACCCTCGTGCCCGACGGGGGACGGCTCGTGCTCGTCGACCTCGGCTGGGCCGGGTCGATCCAGGGCATGCTGCAGCACATCCTGCGCGAGGAGGGCGTGCCGGTCGAGACGCTCGGCCTCTACCTCGTCACCCACCACGGCTCCCTCGACTGGGTCGTGAAGGGCGTCGACATCGACGGCTTCCTCACCGTGCACGGCGAGCCCGGCCCCGAGACCGCGGCCATCATCCGCAGTCCCGAGATCCTCGAGCAGGTCTGCATGCCCGACTTCGGGTCGCAGACGGGGCTCACCGCGGAGCTGGAGCCGGTGCTCGGCCCGCGCAGCGTGGACGTCGACCTGCTGCAGGGCGTCGAGCGCGACGCGGTGCAGAAGGGCTACCGCGCCTTCCAGCGGGAGTGGGCCCGCTATGCCGTCCTCCAGCCGGAGCGCCTGCCCCGTCTGTCCGGGTGCCCGGCCCTGCTGCGCGCGATCCTCACGCGGTCGGTCGCGGCCCCGACCGAGGCCGAGGCGCGCCTGTTCAGCACGTGGGTGCACGACGAGAACTACGGCTCGGAGAGCGCCCAGCCCGTCATGGGTGGCGCGATCGAGCGAGCCCTGCGCCACCTGGACCCCGCCGGGCTCGCCGCGGTCCCGATGGGCGAGCTCTACTGGCCGTTCGGGATGGCCGCCCTGTACGACTGGCACCTCGCCTGGGCGGCCGGCCAGATCGCGCTCGGCCGCCTGTCCCCCGACACAGTGTCGAGCGTCGTCGAGTCCGGGCCGGTCGAGTTCTTCGCGGACGCGGGCTACGGCTACAGCGAGGCGGCCAAGGTCGCCGTCGAGGCGCGGCGCAACCGGTTCGGCCTGAGCCACGCGGGGGCCACTCTGCGCGGACCGCAGATCCGCACGGTGCGGGTCGACCCGGGGAACGCACCCGCGGTGCTCCGCGTCGACTGGCTCGTCGTGCGGTGCACGCAGCGGGGTCGGCCCGAGCCCGTGGAGGTCGTGCTCGACACGCCCGAGGCGCTGTCGCGGCTGAAGCTCACCGGCTGCCGGTGGCTGCAGCCGAAGGTGCTCCTCGTCGACACCGCCGATCCCAACCTCGAGCTCGCGCTCGGCGACGTGGTCCCGGGGACCGTCTACGAGGCGACGGTCAAGCTCGGCTACGCCGTGCTGCTCACGCCGCCTCCCCCACCGGGGCCGCTGGCCGCGCGCGCGGCCGCGGTGCGCCGCGGTCTGCGCGGTCCGGTCCGCGTGGTGCGGGG
>JALYNB010000364.1 GCA_030773395.1 Actinomycetota bacterium | reverse complement strand
AACCTCGGGCAGCTGGGCCGGGAGCGGCACGGCGCCCACGACGTGGTGCTCGTCGGGTTCGGCGGCTACCGGGGCGGGGTCGTGGCCGGCGAGTACTGGGGCGCCCCCATGCAGCGGATGCCGGTGCGGGAGGCGTGGCCCGGCAGCCTGGAGCGGCTGCTGCACGACCGCGTCGGCCGTGACGCGCTGTTCGTCTTCGACACGCCGGAGCGGCGGGCGCCGTGGCTGGTCGAGACGCTGCCCCACCGGGCCATCGGTGTGGTCTACGACCCGAACCACGAGCGGTACGGCAACTACGTCCCGACCGTGCTGGCCGAGCGGTACGACGCCTTCCTGTACTTCGACGACACCGGCCCCGTGCGGCCTCTGCACCTCGAGCCGCAGACCGGCGGGGAGGCACAGACTTACCCGGCCGGCGTCTGACGGCCCAACGCCGGGTCGTCCCGGCGCGGCGGGACCGTGAGCGATCCGTGAGGCTTCGACGTCACCGTCCAGGGGGTAGCGCCCGGCCATGCCGTCTGGACCGCCACATCCCCCGCCGACCGCGGTGAGCACGCTGCACGCGAGCTCCCCCTCGGGCGGATGCGGCAGCCGCTCCGTCGGGCGGGGCCAGCGCGGGAACCCGGGAGGTCGTCCTCGTGCAGGGCATGGCGGTCGCCGACTGGCGCACAGGTTTCCCTGGCTGGACCCAACACCTGGTCGTAGCCGGTGCGCCGTCTCGCCGGGCAGGTGGCGTGAGGACAGGCGCGGACGCGTCCGGTCGTGTCCTCGAGTGCGAGCCGGGTACGTCGTGTCCGTGATCACGCCGACCGTCGTGCCGCCGTCGCAGGAGCCCACCCCGCCGTCTCTGGGTTCCGAGTCCGACCCGGTGCCGCCCGGCCCGTCCCCCTCGCCGGCACCGCAGCCGGACCCGCCGCTGCCGATCCCCGACCCCGGCCCGGTGCCGCAAGGCCCCGGCCCGGACACCCCCGATCCCGCGCGGGACCCGAGCCCGATGTTCCCGTGACGCCGCGTTTCGCCGACCGCGTAGACGCGGGGCGCCGCCTGGCGACTGCTCTCGCCGAGCGACTGCGCGGACAGCCGGCCGTCGTGCTGGCGCTGCCTCGCGGTGGGGTGCCCGTCGCCGCCGAGGTCGCCGCGGCCCTCGACGCGCCACTCGACGTGCTCGTGGTCCGCAAGCTGGGGGTGCCGTGGCAGGCGGAGCTCGCCATGGGAGCCATCGCGAGCGGGGGTGTGCGGGTGCTCAACGACGGCGTGGTGCGGCACCTCGGGATCACGCAGGCACAGATCGACGTCGTGGCCCGCGCGGAGACACAGGAGATGGAACGCCGGGAGCGCGAGTACCGCGGTGACCGGCCGCGGCACGACCTGACCGGTCGCACGGTGGTCGTCGTCGACGACGGGCTGGCCACGGGGGCCACGATGCGGGCCGCCGCGCAGGCCGTGCGCGCGGCCGGCGCAGCGCGGGTGGTGGTGGCGGTGCCCGTTGGGGCGCCGGAGAGCTGCCGCGCCGCGACGGACGTGGCCGACGAGGTGGTCTGCCTCGAGCAGCCGGAGACCTTCGGCGCGGTTGGGGCCTGGTACGTCGACTTCGACCAGACGTCCGACGACGAGGTGCGGTCACTGCTGGCGGCGCGGGAGCAGCGGTGACCCGCCCGGTGCGCGTGCCGGTGGGCGACGCCGGCGCCCTCGACGGAGACCTCGTCGTGCCCGCCGGCGCGACCGGGCTGATCGCCTTCGCCCACGGCAGCGGATCGGGCCGGCACAGCCCGCGCAACCAGGCCGTGGCCCGCGCCCTCCAGGACGCCGGTCTGGCCACCCTGCTCGTCGACCTGCTGACCCCGGCGGAGGAGGAGCGCGACCTCGTCACCCGGGAGCTGCGCTTCGACCTCGGGCTGCTGGCCGACCGGTTGGGCGGGGTGCTCGACTGGGCGGCGGGCGAGCCGGAGGTCGCCCCGCTCCCCGTGGGCCTGTTCGGCGCGAGCACGGGCGGTGGTGCCGCGCTCATGGCTGCGGCGGCGCGCCAGGACCGGGTGGGCGCCGTCGTCTCGCGCGGCGGCCGACCCGACCTCGCGGGGGACGCGCTGCCCGAGGTGCGCTGCCCCGTCTTGCTCCTCGTGGGCGGGCGCGACGAAGTCGTGCTCGACCTCAACGAGCAGGCCCGCCGGCGGCTCGTGGCCCCCGCCGGGCTCGTGGTCGTCCCGGGGGCCACGCACCTGTTCGAGGAGCCGGGGGCCCTCGAGGAGGTCGCGCGTCTCGCCGTCGACTGGTTCATCCGCCACCTGCCCGCCGAGCACTGACCCCGCGGCCACGCGGCACCCTCCCGTCCGAGGAGGAGCCCCCGGCAGTGGAACGACCGGACCCGGCTGGCCCTGTACGGCGCCGCCGGCACGACCGCGCTGGACGCCGTGTTCGACTTGGCCCTGCGCGGGCGGCCGAGCAGCACGCCCAGGTTCGCAGCCATTGGGCGTGTTCACGGCGATCGGGATCACCCGCCATGACCTGCTGGGCGCCCACTGGCATGTGGTTCACGACGATGTCGACTAGCTGATCCTGGCCGGTGCGCCACGACGACCCGGGAGCTCGGGCTGACGAGCGATCCGCCCGGACGTGGTCGCGTGCGCCACGCCGGGTCGGGCAGAGCGACGGCGTGGAGTTCTTGCTCGTCTTCGCGGTCGTGCTGCTCGTCGGCGTCCTGATCTCCGGTCTGGCGCAGCGCAGCGTGCTCTCCACCGCCGTCCTGTTCCTCGTGGCCGGCTTCCTCGTGGGGGAGGGGGTGCTGGGGCTGATCGTCCTGCGTCCCGGCGACGAGCTCGTCACGGTCCTGGCCGAGCTGGCGCTGTTCTCCGTGCTCTTCACGGACGGGCAGCGCGTCGGGGTGCGCGACCTGGCCTCGGCATGGCGACTGCCCGGACGTGCCCTGATCCTGGGGATGCCGCTGACCTTCGCGGTCACGGCGCTCCTCGCGGCGTGGGTGGCCGGGCTGCCCTGGGGCCAGGCCCTGCTAGTCGCCGCCGTGCTGGCGCCCACCGACCCGGTGTTCGCAGCCGCGATCGTCGGCCGGGAAGAGGTGCCGGGCCGGCTGCGTCACCTGCTCAACGTCGAGTCGGGGCTGAACGACGGGCTCGCGCTGCCCGTGGTCCTGGTGCTGCTCGCAGTCGTGGGGGGTCCGGAGGTCGACTACGCAGCTCTCGCCGGTGAGCTGGGGCTGGGCGTCGTCCTCGGGGTCGCCGTGCCGCTCGTCGCCGTCGGCCTGCTGCGGAGCCGCTTCACGTCGACCACGTCGACGTACGAGGCACTGACACCTGTCGCCGTCGGGCTCATCGTGCTGGCGCTCGCCGAGCTGACGCACGCCAACCTGTTCCTCGCCGCGTTCTCCGCGGGCATCACGATCGCCAGCACGGCCCCGGAGCTCCGCGACTCCTTCCACGAGTTCGGCGAGCTCGTGACCGAGCTGCTCAAGCTCGTCGCGATCCTCGTCTTCGGCTCACTCATCAGCCCCGCCTTCCTCGGCGAGATCCCGGTGCTGGGCTACGTCTTCGCGGTGCTGGCGATCGTGCTCGCCCGGCCGGTTGCGATTGCGGCGGCGTTCGTCGGCTCACGGCTCCCCTGGCAGGAGCAGGCGGCGGTGGCCTGGTTCGGCCCCAAGGGCTTCGCCTCGGTGGTCTACGGGCTCATCGTGCTGGGCAGCGGGGTGCCGCTCGCCGACGAGATGTTCCACCTCGTGGCCCTCGTGATCGTCTTGTCGATCCTGGCCCACAGCTCCAGCGACGTCCCGATCGCCCACTACTTCGCGCGGGCCGGCACGACGACCGGCCGGCCCAGCGACGCGACCCTGCGCGGGGACGAGGGAGTGCCCGAACCGGAGATGGCCGCCCTGCCGGCCGGGGAGTGGGGCGGGTCCGGGAACGCGCCGAGGGCGAAAGCCGGCCGGGGGAGCCGACGGCTCTGACCCTCACTACCGGCGGCTCGGCTCGGCCAGGTGAGGGCCGGGTGCAGCGCCAGCCGGGGCCGTCCGTCGTCGAAGTCACGCGCAGCGCGGCTGCCTCAGGCGCTGCTCGCCACGGTGACCAGCGCCTGGCGCAGCCGCTGCAGCTCCTCCGGGCCGGTGTCGACGTGCGGGGAGAGCCGCAGCGTCGGCTGCGTCATCTCGCCGGGAGCGCGCTCTACCCCGCCAGCGGTGGTCACGACCCGGTGCTCGTCGAGCAGCCGGGCCCGTGCCTCGACGGCGGGTACGCCCGGGGGCGGCAGCAGGGTCGTGACCGCCCCCGGCGCGTCGAGCCGCTCGACGAGCGTCCAGCCGGGCAGGTCGGCCACGGCCTCCCGGGTCCGCCGCCCGACGGCCGCGAGCGCGGCGTACACG
>JALYNB010000363.1 GCA_030773395.1 Actinomycetota bacterium | reverse complement strand
CAGATCGAGAACTACCTCGCGGCGCTGGTGGAGCGGGGCCTGCCGCACGAGGTCTACCGGTACGACGCCGGCCACGGCTCGCTGGTCGTCGACGAGCGCGTGCGGCAGATGGCAGTGGAGCTCGACTTCGTGCGCCGGCACATGCCCGCGACCGGCCCGACCACGGGAGCGTGACGCGCGTGACCCTGCGCCTGCGCGTCGTCGCCGTCGACTGCGCCGACCCCGAGCGGCTCGCGCAGTTCTGGTGCGCCGCCCTCGGCTACCAGGTGGTCGACCGCGACGTCGACGGGGTGGGCATCGGCCCCGGGCCGGTGCCGTTGTACGACGCCCTGCGCGCCGGGCCCGTCGCACCCGGGATCGACTTCCTCGTCGTCCCGGAGGGCAAGACGGTCAAGAACCGGCTGCACCTCGACCTCACGCCGGTCGACGCGACGCAGGGCGAGGAGGTCGAGCGGCTCCTCGGCCTCGGTGCGGTGCGGGCCGACGTCGGGCAGACACCGGAGGTGACGTGGGTCGTGCTCGCCGACCCCGAGGGCAACGAGTTCTGCGTGCTGCGGGGCCGGGTCGAGTCGGGCTGACGCGGTGGAGTCGGGCTGGCGCGGGCGAGTCGGACTGGCGCGGGACGACGCGTCGGCGTCAGGCCAGGGGGTCGGCCCAGCGCAGGCCGGGGAAGCGCGTGAAGTCGCGGTCGGTGGACCAGATGCCCACTCCGTGCTCGAGCGCGAGGGCGGCGAGGTGCGCGTCGCTCACCAGACCGGCCGTCACCCGCAGGTCGGTCACCAGGCGGCCGAGGACCTCGGCGTGTCGGGCGGTGGGCACGGGGACCCAGGCGGCGGGGGCGGCCAGCCATGCCTCCACCTGCTGCCAGGCGTCCCCGGGGTCGAGCGGGTCGGGGAAAACCCGCGCGTTCGTGGCGATCCGCAGGAAGGCGGTGAGGGTCTGCCAGGGCAGGCCGACCCGGACGGGTCCGTTGAGCACACCCTCGAGCCACTCGGCCGCACGCTCGCCGCGGACGTCGTCGGCGTTCCGTGCGTACAGGAGCAGGTTGGCGTCGACGATCACCGGCGCCGGTCGTCGCCCTCGAGGGTGTCGAGCAGACCGGAGACGTCATCGAGCGGGAGCGACGGTCGGCCCATGCGTGTCCGGACCTGCCGGAACGGCTCCGTCGGCCTCGTCACCTGGAGGCCCCGGCGCAGCAGGTCGTTGACCACCTCGCTGACGCCGACCCCCCGCTCCCGTCGCAGCCGCTCGACGGCTGCCGCCACGTCCTGCCCCAGCGTGACCGTCGTCCTCATGCGCGGAGCCTAGCATCGTGATGCTAGCCTCACCTGGGGCGCCGGAGGGGCCAGCCCGATCGAGTCCCGGCGGAGGACGAGTGAGGAGAGCCCTCCTCGGGGCAGTCGCGCTGCTGGGGGTGGTCGTGGTCGTGCTCGGGCTGCTCGGTGGGCTGCAGCGGCGACTCCTCTACTTCCCGACTGCCGGTCCGGTCGGCCCGGCCGCGCAGGCCCTGCCGGGAGCCCGCGACCTGGTGCTCATCACCGAGGACGGGCTGCGGCTCGGCGCCTGGCTCGTCCCGCCGTCCGGTGCCGACCACGGCGTCCCGGACCGCGGCGTCGCCGTCCTCGTCGCGAACGGCAACGCGGGCGACCGCTCGGTCCGCGCACCGCTGGCCCGCGCGCTCGCGGCCGAGGGACTTCACGTCCTCCTGTTCGACTATCGGGGCTACGGCGGCAACGCGGGCGCCCCGTCCGAGGACGGTCTCGCCCTCGACGCACTGGCCGCCCGAGCGGCGCTCCTCGACGAGACCGGCCTGCCCCCGGATCGCCTCGTGGTCTACGGGGAGAGCCTGGGGGCGGCCGTGGCCGCCCGGCTCGCCGCGGAGCAGCCGACCGGGGGGCTCGTGCTGCGCTCGCCATTCGTGAGCCTCCCCGCTATGGCGCGCGTGCACTACCCGTTCCTGCCGGCGGGCCGCCTGCTGCGCGACCGGTTCCCCGTCGCCGAGCACGTCGCCCGGGTGACCGCACCGACGGTCGTCGTGCTGGGCACGCGCGACGGCGTCGTCCCGCCGGAGCAGAGCAGACAGGTGGCCCGGGCCGCCACGCGTCCGGTCGAGCTCGTCGAGGTCGCGGGAGCCGACCACAACGACCTCGCGCTGCTCGACGGCGAGGCCCTGGTCCGGGCCGTCGCCACCCTCGCCGACCACATCGGATAGCCCTGACCGCGCGGCTCGGACTGACGAGAGCGGTGGTGGCCGGGCTCGGACGAGAGGGTCGCCGAGTCGAGCGTCGTACGCCGCCCCGCGGGGTCTCAGTCCTCGCCCGGCACCTCAGCGCCCCAGCCGTCGAACTCCAGGCCGTGTCGGTCCCCCAGGCAGGTCATCGCTTCCACCCACGCGTCGAGCACCGCCAGCGTGACAGCCGGGAGCCTCTCGGAACCTGACACGACGCACTCGATCCGTCGCAGGAGCCCGGTTCGCGAGCAGCGCAGGTGCACTGAGCGCCTCGGACGCCAGCAGAGCGGCCAGGCGCTCGGCGGCCTGCCGGTCCGAGCCGTGGAGAAGAAGTCGACCTCCAAGGGCGCACCCTCGTCGACGCTCTCGGCACGCCGAGCCCGCCACGTGCTGCGGTTCATCTGCTGCTGGAGCCGGATGTCGTCCTCGACGCCCATGTCAGCCGCCGCTGACCTCCGGCACCAGCATCTCCGCGATCTGCAGCGTGTTCAGCGCCGCGCCCTTGCGGAGGTTGTCGCCGACGAGGAACAGGTCGAGCGCCCTCGGGTCGTCGAGCGCCACCCGCACCCGCCCGGCCCACGTCGGGTCGGTCCCCACGACGTCGACCGGCATGGGGTACTCCCCCGCCGCCGGGTCGTCGCACAGCACCACCCCGGGCGCGTCGCGGAGCACGGCCTGTGCCTCGGCCTGGTCGACCTCGCTCGCGAACGTCGCGTGGACGGCCAGGGAGTGGCCGGTCACCACGGGGACGCGCACGCACGTCGCACTGACCTTGAGGCGGGGCAGCCCGAGGATCTTCCGGGACTCGTTGCGGACCTTGAGCTCCTCGCTGGTCCAGCCGAGGTCCTTGGGCGACCCCGCCGCCGGGATCACGTTCATCACCAGCGGAGCCGCGAACGGCCCGGGGTCGGTGACGACGCGGCGGACGTCGCCCGGCTGCGCGCCGAGCTCGGGGTGCCCCGCCACGGCCGCGACCTGGGCGTGCAGCGCGTCGATGCCCGCCTGGCCCGCGCCGCTGGCCGCCTGGTACGACGCGACGACGAGCGACTCCAGGCCGTAGCGCCGGTGCAGGGCGCCGAGGGCGACGACCATCGAGAGCGTCGTGCAGTTCGGGTTCGCGATGATCCCGCGGGGCCGGTCGGCCGCCGCGGCGGCGTTCACCTCGGGGACGACGAGCGGCACGTCGGCGTCCATGCGGAACGCGCCCGAGTTGTCCACGGCGACGGCGCCGCGGGACGCGGCGACCGGCGCCCACTCCGCCGACACCTCGTCGGGCACGTCGAAGACGGCGATGTCGACCCCGTCGAACACGTCTGGCTCGAGCGCCTGGACCTCGACCTCGACACCGCGCACCGGGAGCTTCTTGCCGGCCGACCGCTTCGAGGCGACGAGTCGCACCTCGCCCCAGACGTCGGGGCGCTCGCTGACGAGCTCACGCATGACGGTGCCGACGGCGCCGGTCGCGCCGATGATCGCGAGGGTGGGCCGGTCGGCCATGTCTCGCTCCTCCTGTGCCTGGGCGGGCGGGGGTCGGGGTCGGGGTCGGTCAGCGGCCGGTGCCGGCGTACACGGTCGCCCTCGCGCCGGTCGGGTCGCCGAGCTCGAAGGCGGCGTGCAGCGCGCGGACGGCGTCGGGCACCTGCGTGTCGCGGCAGCAGACCGAGATGCGGATCTCCGAGGTCGAGATGATCTCGACGTTGACCCCGGCGCTCGCGAGCGCGCCGAAGAACGTCGCCGAGACGCCCGGGTGGGAGCGCATCCCGGCGCCGATCAGCGACACCTTGCCGATGTGCTCGTCGTACTGGAGCGACTCGAAGCCGATGCGCTCGCGGGCGCCGTCGAGGGCACGCATGGCCGTCTGGCCGTCGGCGCGGGGCACCGTGAACGAGATGTCGGTGCGGCCGCTGGTCGCCATGGACACGTTCTGCACGATCATGTCGACGTTGACCTCGGCGCCGGCGAGGACCTTGAAGATCTCAGCCGCCTCGCCGGGCCGGTCGGGCACCCCGACGACCGTCACCTTGGCCTCGCTGACGTCGTGCGCGACGCCGGAGATGATCGCCTGCTCCACGGGGAGGTCCTCCATCGATCCTGAGACGATCGTGCCGGGGCGGTGCGCGAAGGACGACCGCACGTGCACGGGCAGTGACTGGCGCCGCGCGTACTCCACGCAGCGCAGGTTGAGCACCTTGGCCCCGGCGGCGGCCAGCTCGAGCATCTCCTCGTAGGTGACGGTCTCGAGCTTGCGCGCGTCGGGGACGATCCGCGGGTCGGCGGAGTAGACGCCGTCGACGTCGGTGTAGATCTCGCAGACGTCCGCGTCGAGCGCCGCGGCGAGGGCGACAGCGGTCGTGTCGGAGCCGCCGCGGCCGAGCGTCGTGACGTCGTGGGTGTCCTGGCTGACGCCCTGGAAACCCGCGACGATGGCGATCGCCCCGTCGTCCAGCGCGCTGCGGATGCGCCCGGGCGTCACGTCGATGATGCGGGCCTTGCCGTGCACGGCCGTGGTGATGACGCCGGCCTGGCTCCCGGTGAACGACCGGGCCTCCACGCCGTGCACCTGGATCGCCATGGCGAGCAGCGCCATCGAGATCCGCTCGCCGGCGGTGAGCAGCATGTCGAGCTCGCGGCCCGGCGGCAGCGGGCTGACGGACTCGGCCAGGTCGAGCAGCTCGTCGGTCGTGTCGCCCATCGCACTCACCACGACGCAGACCTCGTGACCGGCCCGGCGCGTGCTGACGATCCGCTCCGCCACCCGCTTGATCCGATCGGCGTCCGAGACCGACGACCCGCCGTACTTCTGCACGACGAGACCCACGACTGCTCCTCACTCTCGGACGGTGGCCGACTCTGCCCGGTCGGCTCGGCACGGGCCGGGCCCCAGCGTACCGGCGCTCCGCGCCCGGCCCGCGCCGCGCTGTCACCGGGGTGGAGCAGTGGCGCGGCTCCAGCGCGGGGTGCGGCCCCGCCGATGGGGAGAGGGTGACGCTGCGCAGCCCCTTCCGAATCGCCCTGGCCGCCGCCTTCGTGCTCCTCGCCCTGGCGATCGTCGCCCTGTGGAAGATCGGCCCCGTGGTGGCCGTCCTGACCGAGAGCCACGGCGTGCACGCCGGGGACGCCCTCGCCGCGATCCCCGCCCTCGCCGGCGTGGCACTGGTGCGGGTGCCGCGGCGGCTGTCGCTGCTCGTGCCGCCTCGGATGACCGCGCAGCCGGCTCCCGCGTAGGCGCCACACGCGCAGCCGGCGCGGCGGGCGCTACACGTCGAGCAGGCGGCGGCCCTCGAAGGCGCGGCCGAGGGTGACCTCGTCCGCGTACTCGAGGTCACCGCCCACCGGCAGCCCGCTCGCCAGGCGCGTGACACGCAGGCCCATCGGCTTCACCAGGCGCGCGAGGTAGGTGGCCGTGGCCTCGCCCTCGAGGTTCGGGTCCGTGGCGAGGATCAGCTCGGTGACGACGCCGTCGGCGAGCCTGGTCAGCAGCTCCTTGACCCGCAGATCGTCGGGGCCGATGCCCTCGATCGGGCTGATCGCGCCGCCGAGCACGTGGTAGCGGCCGCGGAACTCCCGCGTCCGCTCCACGGCGACGACGTCCTTCGGCTCCTCGACGACGCAGATGACCTCGGGACTGCGCCGGGGGTCGGCGCAGATCCGGCACAGCTCGCCGGACGAGACGTTGCCGCAGAGCCGGCAGAACTTGACCTCGTCCTTGACTCGCTGGAGCACGGCCGCGAGCCGGGTGACGTCGGCCGGGTCGGCGGCGAGCAGGTGGAAGGCGATCCGCTGCGCGCTCTTCGGACCGACCCCGGGGAGCCGGCCGAGCTCGTCGATGAGGTCCTGGACCGCTCCCTCGTACAACCAGCGCCTACATCCCGGGCAGGCCGAGCCCGCCCATCCCGCCGAGGCCCTGCGTCAACGGGCCCATCTTCTCGGTCTGCATGTCCTGGGCCGCCACGTTCGCGTCGCGGATCGCGGCGACCACGAGGTCCTCGAGGCTCTCGACGTCGTCCGGGTCGACGGCCTGGGGCTTGATCTTCACCGCGACGACCTCACCGGCGCCCGTCACCGTCGCGGTGACGAGGCCGCCGCCCGCCGTGCCCGTGACCTCGGTGGCCGCCAGCTCCTGCTGCGCGCTCATGAGCTGCTGCTGCATCTGCTGCGCCTGCTTCATCAGCTGCTGCAGGTTCGGCTGTCCTCCGGGACCGGCCATCGGGGGTGTCTCCTCGCGTTCGGTGTCGTCGCGGAGAGCGTACGGCGGCCCGGCCGCGCGGGCGGTCCCGGCGTGCCGGGGCGTGGCGGCGGGCGGAGCCGGCCGCGAGCGGTGACCGCGGGCAGGTCAGGGACCGGGGCAGGCCGCACTACTCGGACAGGCGGCTCAGCCGGCGTCCGTACCCCCGATGACGCGCCCGCCCAGCCCCGCCTTGACGAGGGCGAGCGCCGCGTCCTCGCCGGACAGCGCGGCCGGGCCGGCCTCCCCCGCCTCGTCGGGGGGGAGGTCGTCGTCGGGGTCGACCGCGTCGTCGTACGGCGGGGGCACCGGCTCGGGACCCCGC
>JALYNB010000362.1 GCA_030773395.1 Actinomycetota bacterium | reverse complement strand
CCGGGCTGCCCGGGGCCCGGCGCGGCGGCCGGGTCGACGTAGGAGGAGCCGACCTCCAGCACGACCTGCCCCTCGAGCTTGACGTCGAGCCGGGTCGTCGCGCCCGGGACGGCGGCGGCGACCGTGTTGGCCGCGGCCTCGTCCCCGCGGCCGTGCCGCACGACGGACTGCCGCACGCCGCTGGCGTCGGCGTTGCCCGGGGTCGCGACCTGGAAGCCCGCGGCGGCGAGCCGGTCCGACACCTGGCGGCCGAGGCCCGCCACCCCTGCGGCGTTGAGCACCTGCACGCGGACGGTGGCGGGGTCGACGGTCGGTGGCGGGGCGAGCGCCTCGGCCGGGTCCGGCTCGGCGAAGTACTGCTCGGTGCGGATGAGGCGGAACAGGTCGCGCGCCGCCTCGTCGTCGACCTGCACGTACGACCCGCGGTAGCCCGGTGGCGTCCAGTCCACGTCGGCGACGGGCAGGGTCACGAACTGCACCCGGGCGGGGTCGAGGTTGCGCAGGCGCAGCGCGAGCGTGCGCATCTCGTCGAAGCCGAACTCCTCGTCGGCGGTGACCGAGTCGCCGACGACGCCGAGGAAGTCGAGCAGGCGGTCAGGGCGGGCGAGCATGCCCGTGCTCGTCACCCGGTCCATCATGGCCGCGAGGAACTGCTGCTGCCGGCCGATCCGGTCGAAGTCGTTGCCGCCGAAGACTTTGCGCGAGCGCACGAACGCGAGCGCCTGCTCGCCGTCCACCCGGTTCACGCCGGCCTGCAGATCGAGCCCGGAGAAGGCGTCCTTCGCGGGCCGGGGCACGCAGACCTCGACGTAGTCGAGCGCGTCGACCATCTGGCGGAAGCCGGTGAAGTCGACCTCCAGGTAGTGGTCGATGCGGATGCCGCTCAGCTGCTCGACCGTCTTGATGGTGCGACCCGGGCCGCCCGTTGCGTAGGCCTCGTTGAATTTGTTGGACTGCGGCGGCAGGCGCTGCCCGGTCTCGGGGTCCGTGTAGGCGGGGATCTGCACGAACGCGTCGCGGGGGATCGACACGACGAGCGCCTTGTCCTGCCCCGGCGGGACGTGCAGCAGCATCGTGGTGTCACTGCGCTGGCCGGCCTCGTACTCGGTGTTCGCGGCGGCGAGCTCCTCCGGGGTGGCGCCCTCCCGGGAGTCCGAGCCGACGAGGAGGAAGTTCTTCGCGCCGTCGGGAGCGTCCGGGCGCTGGCTGTCGTCCCCCGCCTGGGCGAAGGCGTCGATGCGCTCGAGGTTGCCGCTGAAGCTGCGGAACAGCACGAACGCCGTGCCGCTGGCGAGGAGCACGCAGATGCTCGTGACGACGGCGAGCCAGGACAGCACTCGGGCGGCGAGGCGGGCGCGGTGGCGGCCGGGCCGGGACGGGGTGACCGTCGCGGCGCGCGGACCCCGGGGGTCGAGATCGGGTGGCAGCCCGTTGCCGCCGCCGGCGGTGGGGTCGCTCACGCGGTCGGCCTCCCCGTCCTCGGCGGGCCGTCGAGGCACCGTCTCGTCGATTCGTCACGCCGACGTGGCGGCGCGGGCGGTCGCCCAGCAGTAGGACGCGGGACGGCCCGGGCGTGTTCCCCGCGCGCACCCTTCCCGCGAGGCTACTGCTCGCGGGCGCGGCACGGCGCGCCCACGGCCCCGCCCGTCCCGCCCATGATCACAGGGTCGGCGAGTGCGGCAGTCGCTGGTAGCGTCCGGCCGGTGACCAGCCCGGCCGGCCCGCGCGTGCTCGTCACGGGCGGCGCGGGCTTCATCAGATCGCACTACGTGCGGACGCTGCTCACCGGTGGCTACTCGCACTGCCGCGCCATCCAGCTTGTGCTCGAGCGCGGCAGTGCCGGCGAGGTCTACAACATCGGCGGCGGCACGGAGCTGACGAACCTCGCGCTGACCGAGCGCCTGCTCGCGCTGACCGGGCGCGACGCGGCCGCCATGCGCCACGTGCCCGACCGGCCGGGACACACTCGCCGTCACTGCCTGGACGGCGCGAAACTGGCCGCCCTCGGCCACGCCCCGCGGGTGCCGTTCGAGTCCGGCCTCGCGGAGGTCGTCCACTGGTACCGGCGGCGGCGCGACTGGTGGGAGCCGCTGCGGCGCGCCTCCGCCGCGGCCGGGCGCGCGTGATGCGGGCGCTGGTCACGGGCGCCGGCGGCTCCCTGGGACGCGAGCTGGTCGCGGTGCTCGCCGCGTCCCCGGCGTACGACGACGTCGTCGGGCTGGCGCGGGCCGACCTCGACGTGACC
>JALYNB010000361.1 GCA_030773395.1 Actinomycetota bacterium | reverse complement strand
GGGCGGGGCTGCGGCGCCTCCGGCGCGCTCAGGGCAGCCGCACGACCGCCCGCGCGCCGGTGAGCACCTTCTCGTCGCCCACCCGGGCCTCGAGGGCGACGACGACCGTGCGGTCGTCGTCGCGCTTCTCCTGCACGCGGCCGCTCACGACCAGCGCCGTGCCCGTGTCGTCGTCGGGGACGACGACGGGCTTGGAGAAGCGCACCGTGTACTCGACGACCCGCCCGGGGTCGCCCGCCCAGTCGGCGACCACCCGGCCCGCGAGCGCCATCGTCAGCATGCCGTGGGCGATGACGTCCGGCAGG
Organism: Actinomycetota bacterium; assembly: GCA_030773395.1. Lineage (GTDB taxonomy): Bacteria > Actinomycetota > Actinomycetes > JALYNB01 > JALYNB01 > JALYNB01. Next base: position 4,018 of record JALYNB010000361.1, on the reverse strand, counting down.
CCGACGGCCCGGGCGACCCGCTCGTTCCAGTGGATGACGTTGTCGTCACCGGAGGCGCCGGCGTAGCGGATGAGGTCGGCCCGCCGGACCGGGAAGACCTGCTCGGGCAGGTCGGCGCCGACCTCGACGACGTCGTACGACGGCACGCTCACGAACGGGCCTCCCCGCCGCGGATCACGACGGTGCTCGTCAGGGTGGCGACGGGCTCCCCGGCCTCGCCGGTGACCTCCTGGACCGTGGTCATGAGCTCGTTCCCCCCGGCCCCCCGGATGGCGTCGACCCGGGTGGTGAGCCGGAGACGGTCGCCGGCCACGACGGGGCGGTGCAGCCGGAAGGTCTGGCCGCCGTGCACCAGCCGGCTGTAGTCGAGGCCGAGGGCGGGGTCGGCGATGGGCCCCTCACTGGCGAACCGGAAGCCCAGCACCGTGAGGAACGTGGGTGGGGCGATCACGTCCGGGTGGCCGGCGGCCCGGGCGGCCTCCGGGTCGACGTGGAGCGGGTTGCGGTCGCCGATCGCGGCCGCGAACTGGCGGATGTGCTCGCGGCCGACCTCGTAGACCTCGCTTGCGGGGAACTCGCGGCCGACGAACTCGCGGTTCAGGGCCATCACATCGCGCCGATCGTGCCGCCGGTCACCGGGAGCGTGACGCCGGAGACGAAGTCCGCGTCGGGGCTCACGAGGTAGGCGTGCGCGGCCGCGATGTCCTCGGGACGACCGGCGTACTTGAGCGCGATCATGCTGATCGCGAGCTTGCGGAGGTTCTCCGGGATGCCCGTGTCGCCGCCGCCCTCCTTGGGGGCGGTCATGCGGGTCTGGATGAAGCCCGGGGCGACCGCGTTCACGTTGATGTGGAAGGAGCCGAGCTCCATCGCCAGCGTCTTGGTCAGGCTGATGATCGCGCCCTTCGCCGCCGTGTAGTTCGACTGGCCGGGGTTCCCCGACAGCGCGACGGCGGAGCTCGTCATCGTGATCTTGCGGTGGTAGCGGGGGGCGCCGTGCTCGGCGATCTCGGCCTTCGCGACCTCGCGCATGTGGGGCATCGCGGCCAGGCACGAGTGGTAGGCCGTCTTGAGGTTGACGTCGATCACCGTGTCCCACAGTGAGTCGTCCATGTTGTGAAACGTCTTGTCGCGGGTGATCCCGGCGTTGTTCACGAGGATGTCGAGCTGCCCGAAGGTCTCGACGGTCGCCTGCACCATCTCCTTGGCCTGCGCGAGGTCGACGGTGTTCGAGGTGGAGACCGCGGCCTGGCCCCCGGCCTGCGTGATGAGGTCGGCCGTCTCGTGCGCCGGCTCGCTGTCCACGTCGTTGACGACGACGCGGGCCCCCTCCGCGGCGAGGCGCTGGGCGGTGGCCCGCCCGATCCCGCGACCCGCTCCCGTGACGATCGCGACCTTGCCCTCGAGCCTGTTCACGCGCTGCCTTCCCTCCGGACGGTGGCGGGGGCGGCCGCGCTCTCACGGTCGAACCCCGTTCGGTTCCGGGGAACGCTAGCGCGGCGTCGTCCGTACGGCGGACGAGGCACCGTGTGACCGCGCCGGACACGCCGGAGGCCGCCCCCGCGACGGGGACGGCCTCGGTCGACGGCGTCAGCGGCGCGCGGTCAGCGCGTCTCGCGGTGGTCCGTGTGGGTGCGGCAGGTCGCGCAGAACTTCTTCAACTCCATGCGGTCCGGGTCGTTGCGCCGGTTCTTCCGCGTGATGTAGTTGCGGTTCTTGCAGACCTGGCAGGCCATCGTGATCTTCGGGCGGACGTCGGTGGCGGCCACGGCCTTGCCTTCTCTCGGGATCGGTCGCAGGGACTCGGGCACCCCGCGGGCGGCGCGGGGCGGTGTGCGGGTAGCGGTGGCCGGACTTGAACCGGCGACCTAACGATTATGAGTCGTTCGCTCTAACCAGACTGAGCTACACCGCCAGGTGGTGCGAGGTGCCGGTCGCCCAGGACCGGCCCGGAGCCCCTTTACGGAATCGAACCGTAGACCTTCTCCTTACCATGGAGACGCTCTGCCGACTGAGCTAAAGGGGCGGGCGAGCCGCAAACGATCGTACAGCACGTCCGCGACTGCCGACGACGGGGTGGTGCGTGCACTCCCCGCCGGACGGCGGTGGCAGGTGCAGGGTTCGAACCTGCGTAGGCTGAGCCGGCGGTTTTACAGACCGCTCCCTTTGGCCACTCGGGCAACCTGCCGTGACGCCGGCGAGCCGGCGCAGGAGGCAGGATACCCGACGCCCGGGACGGGTCGCACCGGAGCCGGACGCCGCGCCCCGTGCCGCCGGCCCCCGGACCACTCCCCCACCCGAACCAGCAGAGGAGCACGCTCGTGGCCGACCCGTCGTTCGACGTCGTCAGCAAGGTCGACCGCCAGGAGGTCGACAACGCCCTCAACCAGGCCGCCAAGGAGGTCTCCCAGCGCTACGACTTCCGCGGCACGGACGCCTCGATCGCCTGGTCGGGCGAGTCCGTCCTGATCCGGGCGAACAGCGAGGAGCGCGCAGCCGCCGTGCTCGACGTGTTCAAGGAGAAGCTCGTCAAGCGGGGCATCTCGCTCAAGACCCTCGACGCCGGCGAGCCCCAGGCGTCCGGCAAGGAGTTCCGCCTCACGGCCACCGTGACGGAGGGCATCAGCGACGAGAACGCCAAGAAGGTGGCCAAGCTCATCCGCAGCGAGGGCCCGAAGGGCGTCCAGGCGCAGATCCAGGGCGACCAGCTGCGGGTCAGCGGCAAGAAGAAGGACGACCTGCAGGCCGTCATCGCGCTGCTCAAGGCGCAGGACTTCGACTTCGCCCTGCAGTTCACCAACTACCGCTGACGCCGCAGGGCGCGGGTCGGTCCTCCGACCACGACCGTCCGGTCCGCTCGCCCGGCACCGGTCACGAGTGGACGACCCGGACGACGATCCGGACGTCCGTGGTGGGGACGACTGCCGGCGGGCACGACGGAGGCCCGGCCCCCGCCGGGCGCGGACTGTCAGTAGCGGTCGCCGCCGGGGCCGCCGTAGGCCATCTCCTCGAGGCGCCGGATCCGCTCGGGGATCGGCGGGTGCGTCGAGAAGAGCGAGGCGAGCCCGCCGCCGCGGAAGGGGTTGGCGATCATCAGGTGGCTCGCCGCCACGAGCTGGTCGTCCTGCGGCAGCGGGCGGGCCGCCGTCCCGCGCTCGAGCTTGGCCAGGGCGCTGGCGAGCGCGAGCGGGTCGCCGGTGATCTGCGCGCCCGAGGCGTCGGCCTGGAACTCGCGCGACCGGCTGATGGCCATCTGCACGACGCCGGCTGCGGTCGGGCCGAGCACCATGAGCAGCACCGCACCGAGCGGGTTGCCGCCCTCCTCGTCGGAGCGCCCGCCGAACATCGCGCCGAAGAACGCCATGTGCGACAGATACATGATCACCGAGGCCAGCGCGCCGGCGACCGAGCTGATGAGGATGTCGCGGTTGTAGACGTGGGCGAGCTCGTGACCGAGCACCGCCCGCAGCTCCCGGCGGTCGAGGAGCTGCAGGATCCCCGTCGTGCAGCAGACGGCGGCGTTCTGCGGGTTGCGGCCCGTCGCGAAGGCGTTGGGCGCTGCGGTCGGTGAGATGTACAGGCGCGGCATGGGGTGGTGGGCCAGCGTCGCGAGCTCGCGGACGATGGCGTACATCTCCGGCTGCTCGACCTCGCTGACGGGACGGGCGTGCATCGCGCGCAGCGCGAGCTTGTCGGAGTTGAAGTACGCGTAGCCGTTCACGCCGAGCGCGACGAGCAGCGCGACGAACAGCCCTGTCGAGCCGCCGATCGCCTGGCCGGCGAGCAGGATCAGGGCGGACAGCAGACCGAGGAGCAGCGCGGTCTTGAGCCCGTTGCGGTAGTGCACGAGAGAGGTCTCCCTGGACGTCGTGCCGGGCGCCCGCCCGGCACTGAGATCAACGCGGCGCGCGGGGCTCTCGTTCCCCCGCGGGGCCCGGCGCACCGGCCTCCGCCGCCCGGGCCACGTCGGGCTCGACCGGTCGCGCGGCCGTGTCCCCGGGCTGCGGCCCACCCCCGG
>JALYNB010000360.1 GCA_030773395.1 Actinomycetota bacterium | reverse complement strand
GTCGCGCGCGGGCGCCCCCTTGGGCGCCGACTGGCGGCGCCGCCGCCCGCCGGTCTCCCCGAGGTCCTCGACCTGCTCGGCGGCGAGGCCGGCCCGCGTCCGCTGCGCGCGGGGGAGCGTGCCCTTCGCCTCGCGCCGGATGTCGAGCGACTCGTAGAGGTGCGGGGAGCTCGAGTAGGTCTCGACCGGCTCCGGGAACGGGAGGTCGAGCGCGGTGTTGATCAGCTGCCAGCGCGGGGTGTCGTCCCAGTCGACGAACGTGATCGCGGTGCCCGACCCCCCGGCCCGGCCGGTGCGCCCGATCCGGTGGAGGTAGACCTTCTCGTCCTCGGGGCACTGGTAGTTCACCACGTGCGTGACGCCGGCGACGTCGATCCCGCGGGCGGCGACGTCGGTGGCGACGAGCACGTCGACCTTGCCGCTGCGGAAGGCGCGGAGCGCCTGCTCGCGCTGGCCCTGGCCGAGGTCGCCGTGCACCGCCGCCGCGGCGAACCCACGCTCGGCGAGCTCCAGCGCGACCTTGTCCGCGGTGCGCTTCGTGCGGCAGAAGACCATCGTCAGCCCGCGCCCCTCGGCCTGCAGGATCCGCGACAGCATCTCGACCTTGTCGAGGGCGTGGGCGCGGAAGACGTGCTGCGAGGTGGTGGGGACGGTGCGGCCCTCGTCGGGCATCTCCGCCCGGACGTGGGTCGGCCGGTTCATGAACCGCCGCGCCAGCGTGACCACCGGGCCGGGCATCGTCGCGCTGAACAGCATGGTCTGCCGCTTGGTGGGCAGCTTCTCGAGGATCCGCTCGACGTCGGGCAGGAAGCCGAGGTCGAGCATCTCGTCGGCCTCGTCGAGCACGAGCATGCCGACCGAGCCGAGCCGCAGGTGGCCCTGCTGGGCGAGGTCGAGCAGGCGGCCGGGCGTGCCGACGACGACGTCGACGCCCTTGCGGAGGGCCTCGACCTGCGGCTCGTAGGAGCGGCCGCCGTAGATCGCGAGGACGCGCACGGAGCGGGTGCTGCCCGCCGTCTCGAGGTCCTTCGCGACCTGCACGCACAGCTCGCGGGTCGGGACGACCACGAGGGCCTGCGGCGTGCCGTCGCCGGGCACGTGAACGCGCTGCAGCAGCGGGATGCCGAACCCGAGGGTCTTGCCGGTGCCGGTACGGGCCTGGCCGATGAGGTCGGAGCCCCCGAGCGCGATGGGCAGCGTCAGGGCCTGGATCGCGAAGGGCGTGGAGATGCCGACGGCGGCGAGGGCCTTGACGGTCTCCGGGAGCACTCCGAGGTCGGCGAAGGTCTGGCCGGCGACCTCATCGGGGGTCGCACTGATGTCGGGCGCGGGCTCCGCCACGCCGATCGTGCCCATGCCGATCGTGCCGGGAGTGCTGCGGGTGGTGTCTGGGCTGGAGATGGGGAGGCGCCTTCCTGGTGGGTGCGCCGACGGTCGGTAGGGGCACCTCGCGGCTCGCGGTCACCCGGCGCTGGTCTGCGGCGCGGCGGGGAGCGGTGGCCGGGGCGGCTCTGTGAGCGTCAACGCTCTCTGGCGGCGGCGCGGGTCACGTCGCCGTCGTCGGCGGTTGCGCCGCCGACTCCTGGAATGCTAACGCGGTCCGGGGCGGGGGATTCCAGCCCCGGTCGGATCGGCGTGGCGAGGTCGGAGGAGCGCGTGGAGCAGCAGCAGGGGCGCGGGGACGAGTACGGCGGGCGCGCCGAGGTGCGGACGTCGGACGGGCCGGTGCAGCCGGCGGTGGTCGACCTCCTGGGCGTGCTGGCGTACGCCCAGCTGTCGGCCTTCGAGCGGCTCGCCGCCGACGCCCGGCTCGCCCCCGCGCTCGCCGACGAGCACGAGCTGGCCGGGATGGCGGCCGCGGAGCACGCCCACTACCGGCGGCTGCGGGCGCACCTCGACGGGCTCGGCGTCGACCCCGACGCCGCCATGACCCCCTTCCGGGGGCCGATCTCGGCGTTCCACGACTCGACGGCGCCGTCGGGCTGGCTCGAGGGCCTCGTCAAGGCGTACGTCGGTGACGCCATCGGGCGCGACTTCTACCGGGAGGTCGCGCAGTTCGTCGACCCGGTGACGCGGGACCTCGTGCTCGAGGTGCTGGCCGACGCCGGCCACGCGGAGTTCGTCGTCTCGCGGGTGACGGCGGCGGTCGCCGCGGAGCCGACTCTGGCCGGCCGGCTGGCGCTCTGGGCCCGGCGGCTCGTCGGGGAGGCGCTCGCCCAGGCGCAGCGGGTCGCCGTCGACCGGGACGCCCTCGCCAGTCTCATCGTCGGCGGCAGCATGGACCTCGTGGAGGTCGGACGGCTGTTCCAGCGGCTCATGGAGGCGCACTCGCAGCGCATGCAGGCGCTCGGTCTGTCGGCCTGACCGGCCCTGCACGCCCTGACCGGCCCCGGACACGCCGAGGCCCCGACCGCGCGGAGCGGTCG
>JALYNB010000359.1 GCA_030773395.1 Actinomycetota bacterium | reverse complement strand
GGCCACTGCAGCCCCGAGGTGGCGGAGCGCCGCGCGGGCGGGCCGGCGGCCCCTCACGTCGACCTCCGCAGCGCAGCGCCGTGCTGCTGCTCGGCCGCGACCTGCTCGTCGACCTCGACGACGACGTTCGTCGCCTTGATCGACGCGTAGGCCACCGACCCGACCTCGAGCCCCAGCTCGTCGGCGGCCTCCCGGCTCATCAGCGAGACCACCCGGAACGGCCCGGCCTGCATGTCCACCTGTGCCATGACGGTGTCGCGGACGACGCGGGTCACGATCCCCCGCAGAGTGTTGCGGGCGGAGCGGAGCCCCGGGGCTGCGGGCTGGGGGGCCTCGGCGAGCTCGCGGGCGAGCGTGGCGAGCTCGACCCCCTCGACGAGGGCTGGACCGTGGCCGCGCCGGACCAGGCGGAGCCGCCCGCGGTCGGCCCAGCGGCGCACGGTGTCGTCGCTGACCCCGAGCAGCTCGGCAGCCTCGCGGATCCTCAGCTGCGGCACGAGCGGAACAATAAAGCCGTAGCTGCGGAACCGCCAACCGAGCGCGGCCGCAGGCGCGACCCGCGTCAGCGAGGGGCGGGCCGCACGACGTCCACCCGGTCGAACCCCTCGCTCACCGTCGGGGGCACGAAGCGCTTCCGGGTCGACAGCAGTCCGACGATGGGCACCCGCGCTCTGCCCTCGCGCCCCTCGTTGCGCTCGAGGCAGGTCGGGAGCGGCACGTCGAGCCACACCGCCCGCACGGGGACGCCCGCCTCGCGGGCGAGGGCGATCAGCGGGGCGCGCTCCTCGTGCGACGGGTTCGTGTTGTCGACGACCACCGGACGTCCGTCGGCGAGCAGCCCGGCCACGGTGCGGCGCTGGCGCGCCTCGCGCCGGCGTGCGTTCGGCCAGTGGTCCTTGCTGACCACCTGGTGGGTGGCGGCCACGTGCTGGCGCACCCAGGTCGACTTGCCCGACGCCTGGAGCCCCACCATGACGACCAGCTCCGGCTCCGTCGGCGCGGCCCGGACGGGCTGGCTCAGGCCGAGGGCCCGGGCGCGGCCCCTACTCGGTCACCCTTCATGCCCAGGTCAACGCCGGAGAACGACCGCTGCTTCCGTCGCTCACCCGGCGAGGCGGGCCGCTCCGGGCGCCACCGACAGCCGGACCGCCTCGCCGACGGGGAAGCGGGACGCCTCCGCGGAGGACAGGTCGACCCGGGCGCGGACGTCCCCCGCGCCCTCGAGTCGGACGGTGAGCCGGGTGACCGGGCCGAGGAAGCTCTGCGCGGCGACCGTACCGGCGAGCCCGTCGCGCTCCCGTGTGGCCGCGTTCTCGCCCGCCGGCACCAGGACGAAATCGCCGGGGCGGACCAGCACGCGCGCCTCGGAGCCGTCCGGCAGCCCCCGCACCGCGTCGACGGGGAGGCGCCGGCCGCCGACGTCGAGCGCGCCGCCCCGCACGGCGCCGGACAGGGCCGTCGTCACCCCGACGAACTCGGCCACGAACGCCGTTGCCGGCTCGGAGTAGACGCGGGCGGGCGTGTCGATCTGCTCAAGCCGCCCCCGCGACATCACCCCGACCCGGTCGGAGATGGCGAGCGCCTCCTCCTGGTCGTGGGTGACGAACAGCGTGGTCGTGCCGGTCTCGGTCTGCAGCCGGCGGATCTCCTCCCGCAGCTGCACGCGCACCTTCGCGTCCAGCGCCGACAGCGGCTCGTCGAGCAGCAGCATAGCGGGCCGGATCACGAGGGCCCGGGCGAGGGCGACCCGCTGCTGCTGCCCGCCGGAGAGCTGGTGCGGGAAGCGCCCGGCCGTCTCCGCCAGTCCCACCAGCTCGAGCATCTCGCCGGCCCGTCGGCGCCGCTCGGACCGGCCGACCCCCCGCAGGCGCAGCCCGAAGGCGACGTTGTCGAGCACGGACAGGTGCGGGAACAGGCTGTAGGCCTGGAACACCATGCCCGTGTCGCGCCGGTTCGCCGGCACGCCCGTGATGTCGCGGCCACCGACCAGCACCCGGCCCGTGTCGGTGGCCTCCAGGCCGGCGAGCACGCGCAGCGCCGTCGTCTTCCCGCACCCCGATGGCCCGAGCAGCGACACGAGCTCGCCCGGGGCCACCTCGAGCGTCAGCCCGTCGAGCGCGGTCACCGTGGCGAAGCGCCGGTGCAGGTCGAGCAGCGAGACGGCGACCGCCTCCCCGGCCGTCACCGCCGACCCCTGCCGGCGCCCGGGGCGACCGGCTCGGCGACCGCCGCCTGCCGCCGTACGCCGACCGCCCAGGACAGGGCCAGCAGCAGCGTGAAGGCGAACAGCAGAGCTGCGAGCGCCACCGCGATCGACAGCGCCGCGTTCCGCAGCCCGAGGCGGGTGATCTCGACCTGCAGGGTCGAGAAGTTCAGCAGTGAGGCGATCGTGAACTCTCCGAGGACGAGGGCGACGGCGAGCAGCGCGGCGGTGAGCACGGCGCCGCGCAGGTTCGGCAGCACGACGCGGAGCACGACCGTCGGCCAGGACGCGCCCAGCGAGCGGGCCGCCTCCGACAGCGTCTCGAGGTCGAGCGCCCCGAAGCCCGACTCCAGTGCGCGGTGCGCGTAGGGCAGCACGAGCACGACGTACACGAACACGAGCGTGAGCGGGCTGTCGCCGAGGAAGTACGTGACCCAGGAGTAGAGCGGCGCGATCCCGACCACGAGGACGATCGCGGGGAGCACGAGCGGCAGCAGGCAGAGCGCCTCGACGAGGCGCGCGAGGTGCGGCACGCGCAGGTGCACCCAGGTCATCGTGGGCACCAGGAGCGCGAGCAGCAGCAGCGCGGTCAGCGCCGCGAGCTGTAGCGACGCGGCGATCGCCTCGAGGAGCAGCGGCTGGCCCGCGATCGCCCGCCAGGCGGCGAGCCCGCGTCCGGTGCCCTCTCGGGTGGAGAACTCCGCCATCGCGACGAGCGGGAGGGCGAACACTCCGCCCACGACGAGCAGCACGACGGCGCGCAGCGCGCGCTCGCCCCGCCGCACGCGCCCTCCGGCGGCACCCCCAGCCCCGGTCAGCGCGGGCCCGATCACCGCAGCCACCGGGAGGCCCGGCGCTGGAGCAGCCCGTACGCCGCCATCACCGCCGCCACCACCACGATCATCCCGAGGCCGAGGGCCGCGCCGATGGCCTGCCGCCCGAGCACGACCTCGCTGGTCAGCGCGGCGCGGATCTGCAGTGGCACGATGGGTGCGCCCTGCGACACCAGCGCCGCGGCCGTGGCGTAGGCGGAGAAGGCGTTTGCGAACAGCAGCAGGGCCGAGCCGAGGAAGGCGGGCGCGAGGATCGGGCCGGCGACGTGTCGCCAGTAGGTCCAGGCCGAGCCGCCCAGGCTCTCCGTCGCCTCCCGCCACTGCGGCTTCAGCCCGTCGAGCGCCGGGAGGAACACGAGCACCATGAGCGGCACCTGGAAGTACAGGTAGACCGCGACGAGCCCGGGCAGCCCGAAGATCCACGGCCCGCCGGCGAAGAGGTCGATCCCGAGCCGGTCCCGCAGGAAGACCGTGACCAGGCCCTGCAGGCCGAGCGCGGCGAGGAACGCGAAGGTGAGCGTGACGCCGCCGAACTGGGCGAGCACGCCGGCGGCGGCAGTGACGAGCCGGCGCAGCGCCCCCTCCGGCCGTCCCGTGGACACCGCCCAGGCCAACAGGGCGCCGACAACCGCACCGAGCACGGCGGTCAGCGCCGACAGCTCGAGGCTGCGCAGGAAGGCGCTGCGGTAGGGCTCGCCGCCGAGGGCGCGCAGGTTCGCGAGCGTCGGCCGGCCGGTGCCGTCGTCGAACGCTCCCAGCACGACGAGCGCCGTGGGGTAGAGCAGGAACACGCCGACGTAGGCGAGGAACGGAACGACGCCGAGGGAGTCGAGCGCCGCCCGGCGGCGACGCCCCGACCCCGCCGCGCCGCTCCCGCCGGTCGCCATCCCGTCAGCTGACGGCCGCCGCCCACCGGGCGGTGAGCTGCTGCTGGGCCGCCGTCGTCTGCTCCTGGGTGAGGAAGACCGGCTCGTCGGGCGGCTGGGGGAGCTTGCCGTAGGCCTCGGTGTCGATCGTGCCCGCGGCCTCCATCGCCTCGGCCCGGACGGGCCGCGCGTACCCCTGCAGCCACAGGTTCTGGCCCTCGTCGGAGAACAGGAACTCCTGCCAGAGTCGGGCCGCGGCCGGGTGCGGCGCCTCGGCGTTGATCGCCTGCACGTAGTAGGAGCCGACGACCGCGTTGTCGGGCACGACGACGCGCCAGTCGACGGGGGTGCCCGCCAGCGCCTCGGTCTGGGCGGCGTTCGTGTACTCCCAGTCGATCACCACGGGCGTCTGCCCGGCGGCGATCGTGGCGGGTGCGGGGTCGACGGGGAGGAAGTTGCCTGCGTCCTGCAGCCGGCCGAAGAAGTCGATGCCCGGGCCGACGTCGTCGGGGGAGCCCCCCGTCCCGAGGGCGGTCATGACGACCCCGCTGAACGCCGCCCCGGCTTGGGTTGGGTCGCCGTTGAGGGCGACGGCGTTGCGGAACCCCGGCCCGAGCAGGGCCTCGACGGTGGTCGGCTCCGGCACCTTCGCGGCGTCGTACCCGATCGACATGTAGCCGCCGTAGTCGTTGACCCAGCGGCCCTCCGGGTCCTTCAGCTCCTCCGGGACGTCGTGCCAGGTCTCGACCTGGTACGGCGCGAACTTGTCGACGTTGGCGAGCGCCACCGTCGGGCCGAGGTCGAACACGTCGGGCGCGCGGGCGGTGCCCCGCAGCTGCTCGGCCGCGTTGATCTCATCCTGGCTGGAGGCGTCGGGCTGGGCGGAGTTGACAGTGATGCCGTACTTGTCCTGGAAGGTCGAGATGACCTCGCCGTAGTTGGCCCAGTCGGGCGGCAGGGCGATGACGTTGAGCTCACCCTCGGCCTTCGCGGCGTCGACCAGGCCCTGCATGCCTCCGAGGTCCCGCACCGAGGTCGCCGACGCGGCGCCGGACGCCCCGCCGGCCGGGGCCTCCGGCTCGCGTTCAGGCGCGGTGCCGCAGGCCGCCAGCGCGGTCGAGGCGGCGGCCACGGCGAGGAGCACGCCGCTCCGGCGGTGCGAGCGGTGAGCGGACACAGGGCCTCCCGGCGGTCCGGAGCCGGCGGTCGGCCGGCTCGGCGCCGCGACACTACTGACGGCGGACTCCGGGCGGGGGCGCCGCGCGGGGAGCGTGGCGACGGCCCTCAGGCCCCGGCTGGGACCACGAGCCCGGCGACGGCGGCGGCGAGCCCGGCGACGTCGTCCCCGCACAGCCCGGTCACACCGCGCCGGACCAGCGCCGGCACGTCGTGCGGCTGCACCCCCCAGGCCTTCACCGCCACCCCGCTGTCGCGGGCGAAGGCGGCGACCTCCTCGGCCGGTGGGCAGCCGGGCGGTACGTCGAGCACGTCGTCGGCGTGCACCCCGACGACGGCCGCCCCGAGGCGGACCGCCGAGACCACGCTCTCGTGGTACCAAGCCGTGCGGTTGGTCATCCAGCCGCGCGGGACCTCGCCGCCGACCGCCAGCACGCTCGGGCAGAAGCTGACGAGCAGCATCGGCCGCTCCGCGCGTGCCGCGGCGGCCCATCGGGCCACGCTGGCGAACAGGTCGGGCCGCCTGCCCGGCAGGTCGGCCAGGCCCACCTTCACGTCGAGGTCGAAACCGACGTGCGGGGGGATCCGGGCATGCACTTCGGCGAGGGTGTCCAGGCCCCGGCCCAGCAGGTCGCCGGTGCCGGTGGCGCGCACCGCCCGGCCGTCGTGCAGGACGTCGTGGCTGAGCACGAGGTCGCCGTCCGCGCTGAGCTGCACGTCGCACTCCAGCCAGTCCGCGCCGTCGTCCACGGCACGCAGGAGGGCGTTCAGGGTGTTCTCCCGGAGCCCGTCGGGCCGGACCCCGGGCCCGGTGCCCCGGTGGGCGAGCACGGCGGGCAGGCCCGTGGCGGCGGAGAAGAGGTCAGCACTCACGATGGGAGCAGTGTCCCCCGACCACCAGGACGCTGGCGCCCGTCCCTTCTCGCGGACGCGGGCTCAGCCGCGGTGGACGAGCTGATCCGTCCCGGTCAGCAGCCGCTCGAGCCCTCCGAGCGTCAGGACACGGGTCACCAGCGGCGACGCCCCGACGACGGTCACCCGGTGCGGCCGGCCGTCGCCGGTGGCGCGGCGAGCGCCGAGGACGCTCAGGCCCGCGTAGTCGGCGAACTCCACCGCGGACAGGTCGACGACCGTGGGCCGCCCGGTCGCGGCATGCTCCTCGAGCAGCTCGCGGACGGCGTCGGCACTGGCAACGTCGAGCTCACCCCGCAGTCGCAGCAGGTGCTGGCCGTCGCACTCCGTGCACGTCAGCACAAGCGTGGCGGCCCGGACCAACCGCGGGGCGGCCGCAGCGCTCGCCCGTCCCTCCCGGGTCCGCCTCGCGTGGCGCTTCGCCCGGTACATCGCGGCATCCGCCGCGTGGATGACGGCGTCCGGGTCGTCCTGCCCCACCGCGGCGAGAGCAGCCCCGATGCTCGCGTCCACCCTCAGCTCGACCGGCCCGACCCGGGTGACCTCCGCGAGGGCGAGCCGCACCCGCTCGGTCACGCCCCGGAGGAGCTCCTCGGCGCCGAGGGCGGGCAGGTTCTCGCAGAGGACCACGAACTCGTCGCCCCCGGTGCGGGCGAGGGTGTCCCCGGCGCGCAGGACCCTCCCCAGCCGGCGCGCGGCCTCCACGAGGAGCCGGTCGCCGACCGAGTGCCCGAACCCGTCGTTCACCTGCTTGAAGTCGTCGAGGTCGACGAACAGCACGCCGACCCGCGTCCCCTGGCGGCGGGCGGCCTGTAGGGCGTGCCGCAGGCGGTCGAAGAGCAGAGCCCGGTTGGCGACCCCGGTGAGGGGGTCGTGGAGCGCCCGGTGGGCGAGCTCGGCGTGGGCCCGGCGGCCGGCCTCGCGCTCGTGGGCCATCACGATGTAGCCGGTCGCGACGTCAGCGAGGGCGCGGGCGACCCGGAGGCCGCCGGACGGGAGGGGCTCCGGGGCGTCCCGGTAGAGGTCGAGCACCCCCCAGACCGCCCCGTCCGTCGCCAGCGGGAGGGAGACCGCGGAGCGCAGCCCGACGTCGGCGGCGGCTTCCCCGAGCTCGGGCCAGCGGGCCGTCGCCTGCAGGTCGTCGACGACGACGGTCTGCCGGGTCTGCACGGACTGCACGCAGGGGCCCTGCTGCAGGAGGTCCTGGACCTGTTCGAGGCGGTGGCTGCGGCTCTCGGTCGCGTGGACGTGGACGGTGCGCCGGTCGGCGACGCGCATGACGCCGACGCCGGCGGTCGGCAGGACGGCGGCGACCGACCGGCACAGCTCGCGGAGCATCTCGTCGACGTCGAACTCGCGGGTGGCGACGCCGGCGAGACGCTCGAAGGCGTCGAGGACATCGGGCTTCTCGACCGGGATCGACTCGGCGGGGTCGACCGGTGCGGAGGGGCCGGGGTGCAGGATCATGGCTACTCCGGACTGCGGTGCCGAGGCACCCTACGCAGGGGGCGTCCCCGGCGGTGGTAATTCAAGACTCCTGGAGTGTACGGCAGCGGTACGTCACCGACGGGGCAGCGGAAGGGCCCGCTCGGCGACCATCCGCCGCAGCTGCCGGGCCATCGGCACGGCCAGCCGGCCGAGCGCCACGTCGAGCACGAACCCGACCGGGGGCACCTGCGCCAGCCGGGCGAGGCCGGCGACGCGGGGAACGGAGCGGGTGACCGGGTGGCGCGCGGCCGCGACCTCCACCACGGCGTCGGCGACCCAGGCCGCGGGGAAGCCGGGCGCGTCCGGCACCTCGGGGGCGCCGGGCTGTGGGGAGCGCTCGGCGACGCGGGCGAGGTACGGCGTGGCGATGGGCCCCGGGTTCACGGAGTGCACGAGCACGCCCGTGCCACGGGTCTCCCGGCGCAGGCCCTCGACGAGCCCGTCCACCGCGAACTTGCTGGAGGCGTAGACGGTCGCCGGCGGCGTCGACACCCAGGCGGCCACCGACGACAGCACGACGACGACGCCGCTGCCACGGGCGAGCATCGACGGGAGCACGAGCCGGGTGAGGTCGGCGACCGCGACCACGTTCGTGGCGTAGACCCGCTCGACGTCCTCCGCGGTGAGCTCCGCCAGCAGACCGGCGGCGCCGACCCCCGCGTTGTTGACGAGCACGTCGACCCGGCCGTGCCGCGCGAGGACCCGCTCGACGAGTGCGGCGCGCTCGTCCGCCCTGGTCAGGTCGCAGAGCTCCGCCTCGATCCCGGGCTCTTGGCCGGCGAGCTCGTCGAGAGCTGGCGCGTGCCGGGCGACGCCGACGACCCTGTCACCGGCACGGGCGAAGCGGACCGCGGTCTCGCGACCGATGCCGGACGAGGCGCCGGTGACGAGGACGGTGCGGGAACCCGGGGCAGGAGGCGGCATGCCGCCGTCCTGCCCCGAGGGTGGCGGGCCACCCGCTGACGATCATGAGGGCTCCGGGTGTGCGTCACCCGGGCGGCCCAGCCCCGCCCCTCGAGCGGGGGGTCCCGAGCCGCCGATGCACCCGGGGAGGCCGGGTGCACCGGCTGCGGCGGCGCCGCGGAGGCGGGGCCGCGACGGGAGGAGGACGGCATGGCGATCGGAGCCCTGCACAGCGCCGCGAGCGGGGTCACGGCGGGTCTGTGGTCGACGGTGGTGGCGGCGGACAGCGTGGCGAACGCGAGCACGGTCCGGGGCGGGAGCGAGGCGCCTTACCGCGCCGGCCGGGTGCAGCTCGCGGCCCAGCCCGGCAGCGGGGGCGTCACGGGCGTGGGGGTCACCCGGGTGGCCGGCGACCCCGCGGTGGTGCACGACCCTCAGCACCCCCTCGCTGACGGGCGGGGCGCCGTCGCGCTGCCCGCGGTGGACGTGGCCGCGGAGATGACGCAGACGTTCCTGGCCCAGCGCTTCGTGCAGGCGAACCTCGTGACGCTGCGGACCGCCGCGGAGACCTATCGCGACGTCGTGGGCCCCGCCGCACGGCGGGTGGAGGCGGTGAGCCTCTGACACTCCCGCCGGGGCCGGCGGGTAGGTGCCCCCGGCCGGCGCCGGCGGGTAGGTCAGCCGGTGGCGCGGCTGGACTCGTCGGCCACGGAGAGGTCGCTCCGGTGCAGGGCGACCCTGGACTGGTCGGCCCTGTGCCGCTCGGCCCGGGCGAGCAAGTCGAGCATGGCCTCGTTGACGACGTCGGGCCGGGTGACGTTCACGGTGTGGCCGGCCCCCGGCACGACCACGAGGTCCGCGTTGTCGACGACCTCGACCAGGCGCCGGCTGTGCTCCAGCGGCGTCAGCCGGTCGTCCGTGCCGACCAGCACGGTGACGGGTACGCGGCGCAGCACCGGCAGGGTGTCGCGCGCGTCGTGGGCCACGAAGGCCGCGTAGAAGGCCGTGGTGATCGTCAGGGACGTCTCCTCGACCATCTGCTGCACCTCGTGGACGAGCTCGGGGTCCGCGTCGTCCCGCCCGAACAGGTAGTGGCGGACGAACAGCCGGCCCGCTGCGCTGCCGCGCACACGCGCGCGCTCGACGACCGGCGCGACCAGTCGCAGCCAGCGCAGATAGAGGCTCAGCAGGCGGGTGCGCGTGAGCAGCCGCAGCCACAGGCCGGCGACCCCGTGCGACGTGAGCTCGCCCGCCGACGTGGCGAGGAGGAAGACCCCGGTCACGCGCTTCCCGAACAGCTCGGGCCGCTGGCGGGCGAGCGACAGGACCGTCATGCCGCCCATCGAGTGGCCGACGAGCACCACGGGGCCGCGAGGGGTGGTCGCGTCGAGCACGGTGGCGAGGTCGCGCCCGAGCTGCTCGAACGTGGCGTTGGTCGTCTTGCCCCAGCCCGACCGCCCGTGCCCGCGCTGGTCGTAGAGTACGACCCGGGCCCGGGCCCGGGACCGCAGGGCCGCGCGCTGCGGGTCGAACTCGGCGAGCCGGGCGGTGAAGCCGTGCACCAGGACGACGGTCAGCGGCGCGTGCGGGTCGCCGTCCACCTCGACGTGCAGTGCGGTGCCGTCGTCGGCGCGGACGACCTGCGCCCCCGGGCCCCCGGTTCGGCCGCGGCGTCGGGCCCGGGCGGTGAGCAGACGCAGCAGGGGCGCGACCGCGGCGACGAGCACCACCAGCACGCCGCTCGCGCGTGCCGCGAGACCTCGAGCTCCTTGCATGTGCCCTCCTGACGTCGGTGCTCGTCGTCTGCCCGTCGGTGCCCGGGGCCGAACCGGGCCCGGTGCCGAACCGCGGCCGGGGCACGAGAACGGTGAGCCGTCCGGGGGACGTCGAACCGCGGACTCCTCCGCCGGTGTCCGCTGTGTCATCCTCCGGGCACCGGAGGCCGCCGGCCCCGGTCCCTCCGCGACGGCCCAGCTCAGCGAAGCCGTCCCGGTCCCCTGACCCCGAGGAGTGCTCGTGCGAGTCCTGATGATCGGAGCGCCGGGCGCCGGCAAGGGCACGCAGGCCGTGCGCGTGGCCGAGGCGTTCCGCATCGCGCACATCTCCAGCGGCGACCTGCTCCGCGACCACATCCGCCGGGAGACGGCGATCGGGCGGGCGGCGAAGGCGTACGTCGAGCGCGGCGACCTCGTGCCCGACGCCGTGGTCCTCGACATGCTCCGCAAGCCGGTCGTCGCGGCCAACCAGGCGGGCGGCTACGTCCTCGACGGCTTTCCCCGCACGGTCCCGCAGGCGGAGGCGGCGTACCTCGCCGCGAAGGACCTAGGGGTGGCCGTCCAGGTGGCGGTGCACCTCGACGTGCCGCGCGACGAGCTCGTGCGCCGGATGCTGGCCCGGGGCCGCGGTGCGGACGACACGCAGGAGGTCATCGAGCACCGGCTCGACGTGTACGACGAGAAGACGGTCCCGCTGCTGGAGTACTACGGCAAGCGCGAGCGCCTGGTGAGCGTCGCGGGCGCCCGTCCGGTCGACGAGGTGAGCTGGTCGATCCTCGTCCAGCTCAAGGAGCGGCAGCGCACGCGGCGCGCGTAGGGCGGCGCGGGCCGCGGCGGCACCCGCAACCTACGGTTGGGTAACCTCGGTCGCGGGTAGCGGGTGGATCGAGACCTCGGGCCGGCGGACCCCGCCGCCGGCTTTCCGTCGTCCCGAGGAGGGCTTGCATGACCACCACGCCGCTGCGTGAGCTCGACATCCTCACCGAGCTGGAGCCGGTGGTGGCCAAGCAGGTCGACCGGCACCTGAAGATGGCCAAGGAGTGGTTCCCCCACGAGTACGTGCCGTGGAGCCAGGGCCGCGACTTCGACGTCGAGCCGTGGAGCCCCGAGCAGTCCTCGCTGACGCCCATCGTGCAGACGTCGCTCGAGGTCAACCTGCTCACGGAGGACAACCTCCCGAGCTACCACCGCGAGATCGAGCGCTCGTTCGGCCGCGACGGGGCGTGGGGCTTCTGGGTGCACCGCTGGACGGCGGAGGAGGGCCGCCACGGCATCGTCATGCGCGACTACCTCCTGGTGACCCGGGCGGTCGACCCGGTCAAGCTCGAGCGCGACCGCATGCAGGCCATGCAGGAGGGCTACGACGCGAGCGAGAAGGACGCGCTCCGCTCGCTCGCCTACGTCTCCTTCCAGGAGCTCGCGACCCGCATCGCGCACCGCAACACCGGCGTCCACAGCCAGGACCCGGTGTGCGACCGCATCCTCGCCCGCGTCGCCGCCGACGAGAACCTCCACATGATCTTCTACCGCGACCTCATCAGCGCGGCGATGAGGCTCACGCCCAGCCAGACGGTCAAGGCCATCGCCGCGGAGGTGCTCGCCTTCCAGATGCCGGGCGCCGGGATCCGCGACTTCACCGCCCGGGCCATGCAGATCGCGCACGCGGGGATCTACGACCTGCGCATCCACGTCGACGAGATCCTGTGGCCGGTCCTGCGGCAGTGGAAGTTCTTCGAGGTCGAGGGGCTCGACGCCGAGGCGGAGCAGGCCCGCGAGGCCGTCGCCAAGCACATGAAGCGGCTCGACCGGCTCGCGGGCCGGTTCGAGGCCACCCGCGCGGCCAAGCGGGCCGAAGAGGCGGAGCGCGGCGAGAACCCGCTGGGCCTGGCGCAGGTCTGAACGTCTCCGCCCCGTGTCGGGGCGGGGTCACGACCGCGCTACGATGCCTCCCGGTGCAGCGGCCTTGGCCGCGGCCCGAGGAGGCTTCGCCTAGTCCGGTCTATGGCGCCGCACTGCTAATGCGGTTTGGGCCTACAGCCCATCCGGGGTTCAAATCCCCGAGCCTCCGCTCCCTCCGGGGTCGACCGCGTGCCGTCTGCGGCCCTGGGTAGGGCGTCGCGGGTCAGGCAACCCAGCGACGCCCAGGAGGGACCCATGACCCACGACAGCCACACGCCGGCCGACGACGTGGTCTACGACCTGATCAGCATCCAGTACCACGCGCTCAAGGGCGGTCAGACCTACGCCAAGTACGAGCAGGACGCCGACGGCCACCCCGACGTCCAGCAGTTCATCCGCGAGGTCAGGGAGCAGGACGCCCAGCGCGCGCAGCGCGCCCACGACCTCCTGCGCGACCTGACGAAGGGCGGCGGCCTCGGCTGAGACGCGGGGCAGGGCAGGGGGGCGGCCGACGCGCCGCCCTCCTGTTCCCGTGGCCGCGTCACGTGACCGGGCTCACGGGCCGTCGGCGCATCGACGGGAGCGGCGAGCGTGATCTGACCGCCGCGCGGGAAGAACACGGATCGTGTTGAGGCTCTCACTCCCGACTGATCCTGCTGCGGTGGTCGAAGCCCGCCGCTTCGCGATGCGGACCTGCGGCGACTGGGGGCTCGCGAGTGCCTGCGACGTCGTCGCCCTCCTCGTCAGCGAGACGGTGACGAACGCGATCAAGCACGCCGACCCGCCGGTCGAGATCCGGCTGCACCGCGACGGCGAGCGGCTGCGCGTGGAGGTCTGCGACACGAGCACTCACCGGCCCACGGTCAAGGCGTTCGACCCCGACCGGGAGTCGGGCCGCGGCATGGAGCTGGTGGACGCGCTGGCGGACACCTGGGGAGTCCGGGGCTGCGACAGCGGAAAGGTCGTCTGGTTCGAGCTGGCCCCGCAGCACCCCGCCCTGTAGCTCCGCCCCGGACCTGCCGGGGAATGGCGGGTTAGGGCAGGTCGAGGAGCACCTTGCCGAGCACGCCCGACTGCACGGCGTCGTGCGCCTCGCCGACCCGCGCGAGCGGGAACCGGACCGGCGGCAGTGCCGGGAGCGCGCCGTCCGCCACCGCCGCGCTGACCCCCGCCACGGCGGCGTCGAGGTCGGCATCGGCGACGCCGTACACGAGCACGAAGCGCAGTGTCACGTTCGCGACCATGAGGTCGCGGACGGGCAGCCCGCGCACCTCGTCGTCGGCGTACGTCGACACGACCGCGCGCGGAGCGGTCACCGCGAGGTCGAGGGCCAGGTTCGCCCCCAGGGCGAGCTCAACCACTCGGGACACGCCGTCGGGGGCCGCGCGGCGCACCTGCTCAGCCGCGTCGGGGGCGCGGTAGTCGACGACCGCGTGCGCCCCCGCCGCCCGCGCGAGGTCGGCCTTGTCCGGGGTGCTCGCCGTGGCGACGACCCGAGCGCCGGCCCGGGCGGCGAGGGCGACCGCGGCGTTCCCGACCGCGCCCGCGCCGCCGGCCACCAGCACCGTCGCCCCGTCAAGCGGCCCGTCCACGAACAAGCACTGGTGGGCGGTCATCGCGGGGATGCCGAGCCCGGCCCCGAGCTCGAGGGGCACCCCGTCGGGCAGGGGCACCGCCTGGCGTGCGGACACGACCGTCCACTGGGCGGCCGTGCCCCAGCGGCGCCCGCGCGCGGCGGCGAACCAGACCCACACCCGCTCGCCGACGCGCCCCGGGTCGACGCCCGGGCCGACGGCGTCGACCTCCCCGGCGCCGTCCTGGCCCGGGACCTGGAATCCCTCCGGCGGCGTGCGCGTCCGGGACTTCCAGTCCGTCGGGTTCACGCCGGCGACGCGCAGCCGCACCCGGACCTCACCCGGGCCCGGCTCGGGCGTCTGCACCTCCTCGACGGAGAGCACGTCGGCACCCCCGGGGCGGCGGTAGACGGCGGCGAGCACGGGACCTCCTGGGGTCTGCTGCGGTCGAGTCAGTCCGCGCTGCCGGGCTGGGGCTGCGGGAGCATCGCTTGCTCCGAGCCGCGTTGCCACTCCACGAGGAGCGCGGTGGCGTCGTCCTGCAGCTGACCGTCCTGGTACTCCATGATCGTCCGCCGGAGCCGGCGCAGCGTCTCGGGGGGCGTGTGCCCGACGCCTTGGCGCTCGATGAAGTCGGCGAGACGCTCCACGGTGAGGAACGCCCCGTCGGGCAGGCGGGCCTCGGGCAGCCCGTCGGTGTAGAGCAACACCCGGTCACCCGGCTCGAGGGACTCCCGGGCCACGACGACCTCCGCGTCGCCGATGAGACCCAGCGGGGTGGCCGGGGGTGCCTCCAGCTGCTTGACCAGGCGCCCGCCGCGCAGCAGCAGCGGGGCCGGGTGTCCGGCGCTGACCCACTCCAGGACGCCCGTGTCGAGGTCGAGCTCGGCCAGCACGCCGGTGACGAACTGCTCCCCGCCGAACTGCTCACCGACGGCGCGGTCAACGGCGCGCACGCTCTCCACGAGGCCCGCACGCGCCCGCCTCGTCTGCCGGTATGCCGACAGCGCGAACGCGGCGAGCCCGGCCGCGGTCAAGCCGTGCCCCATTGCGTCGAGGATCGCGACGTGCGCGGTCGCACCGTTCGCGGCGTAGTCGAAGCTGTCGCCACCGACGTCGTACGCGGGCTCGAGGAACCCGCTGATGACCAGTCGGTCGGTCGCGAAGGTGAGGGGTGGCAGGAGCTTCCACTGCAGCTCACCGGCGACCGACATGGGCCGGCGGCGCCGGACGAACTCGAACACGTCGCCGTACAGGCTCTTGGTCACGACCGACTGCGCGACCAGGTGGGTGTAGCGCTCGCAGACCCCGATGAGGTCCTCAGAGAGCTCGCCGAACCCCCGGTAGAAGACCACCTCGGCGACACCCAGCCGGTCGGTGCCGTCGACCAGGGGGATCCACAGGGTCGGACGGACGGGTGGCTCGCTCTCGGTCTGCAGGATCGAGCTGGTGGCGAAGGCGCGCCCGCCGAGCGTGCCCTCGATGCTCAACGCCGTCCGGTCGTCCGCGTAGCGGCTGGGCACGGGGATCAGGTGGGTCTGCTCGTAGTCGACGAGGTAGAGGACGAGCTCGTCCACGCCGAGGCTGCGGGCCTCCTCCACGGCCACCGCGGCGAGGTCGCTGGGGGTGAGCAGGTGCAGGCGGTGGAGCAGTCCGGTGAACGCCGCGGCCCCGAGGTCGTCACGGGTCGGTGGGCCTGCCGGGTAGGGCCTCACTCCACCTCCCGAGGTTGCTGCTGGCCTTGGTCGGCCGCGACGTTACGGGATCGGGGCACGGGGCCGGGTGCCTGCGGTCACCCCTCGCCGGTCCGCCGCTTGGCGGCGAGGGGTCGCGCCGGTCACGCTGTCGCCCGTGACCGACACGACCGCTACCCGGCCCGCCGCGAGCGGGCGGCGCCGCCTCCACCCGGCCTGGCTCGTGGCGGCAGTGGCCTTCGTCGCGCTCGTCGGGGCCGCCGGCTTCCGGGCGGCGCCCGGCGTGCTGATGGTGCCGCTGCAGGAGGAGTTCGGCTGGTCCCGGGCCGTGCTGTCCGCCGCGGTCAGCGTGAACCTCGTCCTGTTCGGCCTCACCGCGCCGTTCGCCGCAGCGCTCATGGACCGCTTCGGCGTACGACGGGTGACGACGACCGCTCTCTGCCTCGTCGCCACGGGCAGCGCGGCGACGGTGTGGATGACCGCGTCGTGGCAGCTCGTCCTGACGTGGGGCGTCCTCGTGGGGCTGGGGACGGGCTCGATGGCGCTCGTGTTCGCGGCGACGGTCGCGCAGCGCTGGTTCGTGGCCCGGCGGGGGCTCGTCACCGGCGTGCTCACGGCGGGCAGCGCCACCGGGCAGCTCGTGTTCCTCCCCGTCACCGCCTGGCTGGCCGAGTCGGCCGGCTGGCGTCTGGCCTCGCTGGTCATCGCCGGGGCGGCCCTCGCGGTCGTGCCTCTCGTGCTGCTCCTGCTGCGCGACGACCCGTCCGACCTGGGCGTGCAGCCGTACGGCGCCGACCCGCTGCTCGCGCTGCCCATGGCGCCGGGGGAGGCGCCGGCGACGGCACCGGCACCGGCTCCGGCTCCGGCTCTGGAGCGCGCGCCCGGGCCGGCGAAGACCGCCCTGCGGGCGCTGCGCGACGCGTCGCGGACGCGCGCCTTCTGGGCCTTGGCCGTGGGCTTCGCCATCTGCGGGGCCAGCACGAACGGCCTCATCGGCACGCACTTCGTCCCGGCCGCGCACGACCACGGCATGGCTCCCACGACCGCGGCGGGGCTGCTCGCCGTCGTCGGGGTGTTCGACGTCGTCGGGACGATCGCCAGCGGGTGGCTCACCGATCGCGTCGACCCGCGGCTGCTGCTCGGGACCTACTACGCGCTGCGGGGCGTGTCCCTGGTGCTGCTGCCTGCGCTGCTGACCGACTCGGTGCAGCCGAGCGTGCTGCTCTTCGTCGTCGTCTACGGGCTCGACTGGGTTGCGACGGTGCCGCCGACGGTCGTCCTGTGCCGCGAGCTGTTCGGCGCACGGGGGCCGGTCGTGTTCGGGTGGGTGTTCGCCTCGCACCAGATCGGGGCGGCGGTGGCGGCGGGCGCTGCGGGGCTGGTGCGCGACGTGACGGGGGCCTACACGTTGGCCTGGCTCAGCGCGGCGGGATTGTGCGCGGTGGCGGCGGTGCTGAGCGTCCGGGTGGCGCGTCGGCCCGTGCTGGTGCCGGCGTAGGCGCCGACCGGTGCTCGGCGCCTCGAGGTGATGGAGCTGACGTTCCGGCGAGGACGCGGCCGGACGTGGCGGCCTGGCGACCCGCTACACTCATCCAGGCCGCTGCGGCGGCCGAGCGCTCGTAGCTCAACGGATAGAGCACTTGACTACGGATCAAGAGGTTGCAGGTTCGAGTCCTGCCGAGCGCACAGAAAACCAGCAGGTCAGAGGGGTCGTCCCAGGCGGGGCGGCCCCTTTTTCTTGATCGAGAGGGCCTCGTACAGCCACGGATACAGCCACGGCGGCGATCAAGCTCCGGTGCGGGGCGCCATGTCGCGCAGGAGGGCGTCCATCCGGTCGGCAGCCTGGCGCTGCACGGGCTCGAGCAGGTGGGTGTAGAGGTCACTCGTAGTAGCCAAACGGGAGTGGCCAAGGGTCCCCATGACAACGCGCATGTCGACGCCCTGCAGCAGCAGGAAGGACGCGGCCGCATGCCGCAGGTCGTGGATCCGCAGCCGGCGCAGTCCCGCGCGTTCGCAGAGCTCCTGGAAGGAGCGAAGCACGTTGCGGGGCTCCAGCGGCGTCCCGACCGAGGTGGTGAACACGAGCGTCGCGTCCTGCCAGACGGGTGCGGCCAGCCGGTCCTGAAGCTGCGCCGCGCGGTGCGCGCGGAGCGCATCGACGACGACCGCGGGGAGCGGCAGCGTCCGACGGCTCGCCTGAGTCTTCGGGACGTCGGCGCGGACGAGCCTCCCCTCGACGCGCTGCAGGGTGGCCCGAACCCGGAGGTGGCCGGCCTCGAGGTCGACGTCCTCCCAGCGCAGGGCGAGTGCCTCACCTCGGCGCAGGCCCAGGGCGGTGACGAGGAGCCACAGCGGCGCGAGCCGGTCGGTCGCGGCGGACGCCAGGAGGCGGGACACCTCCTCGGGGGTAACGGGCTGCATCTCACGCTGCTGCAGTCGTGGTCCGGCGACGAGACCGGCGACATTCCGCTGGACGAGGTCGTCGCGGCGGGCCTGCTCGAGAGCCAGGCGCAGTACCGCGTGCAGGTACTGCAGGGTGCGCGGCGAGAGTGGTCGCCCGGTCCGCGCGCTGGGCTCGGTGCCCTTGGCCCGGAGGAACGCGCGGATGTGAACGGCGGTCAGCCGGTCGAGGCGGTGGTGGCCGAGCGTAGGGACGATGTGCTGGCGCGTCAGGCTGGCATAGCTGGCAGCGGTCGACGGCCGGACGGTGCCGGGCAGAGTGTCCCGGAGCCACGTCTCGAGGTACTCACCGAGGGTCAGCGGTCTGCCCGCTGGCACGGGCAGCCCCGCTTCGACGCTGCGGCGCAGGTCGGCAAGCTTGGCCAGGACCTCCCGCTGAGTGCTGCCGTAGACGGTCTTGCGTCGACGTCGCCCGTCAGCGCTTCCGAGAGTGATTGACCCCTGCCAGCCACCCTGTCTGCGCTTGTGGACCGAGCCCTCACCACCGGCACGTCTCCCTGCCACGGTCCACCTCCAGCTGTGTGCATCTCAAGGGCATGTCGGCTCCCGCCTCGGCAGAGAGCACGAGCTGGCCCGCGGACCGCATTGCCGTCGACCAGGTCCCGGCTGGTCGGGAACTCGTCTTCTGCTCAGCCGGTCAATTGCAGATTCGCGATGAACTCCCGCACCGCTTCCGCGGGAACACGGCGACAGGCCCCGATACGCACTGAAGACAGCTGGCCAGACTTGATCAGTTCATAGACCTTGGACCGGCCGATGCCGAGGAGGGCGGCGGCCTCGGTGGGGGTGAGCAGGAGCTTGTCCATGATGCCTCGCAGGAACGACGTCGTCAGGTCGCCCGGCAAGAGGTGTGCCAGGGGCCGCCGGAGTGACGACGGGCCGAGGCCCTGTGCCTGCTGCCCGCGCTACCGGGTGCATCCGCGGCGAAGCATCGCTGGTAACGAACGCTCTGCACGAGCCCGTCACCTGGACGCGGCTCCTCGCACCTCTCCACCGGAGACAGCCCGTCAGCGGTCCGGAGGTGTGCACGTGCACGATCGCCAACGCGTGCCTGCTTCCGACCTTACGGTGGCTCGCCGGCGCAATGCGTCAGCGCGCAGGGGACTCACGCGCGGGCGTGAGCGGCTGGCCCGGTGAACGGCGCGGCGAGTGCGGTCGCGGGCGCACTGGTGGCCACCGTGCTGGTCCTGCCCCTGGGCGTCGCGCTGCTGGGCAGCGTGCAGGAGACGCTGACCCTCTCCTGCGACCGGAGCTCTGCACCGGCCGACGGACTGTCCGCCGGTGCAGAGGGCGAGCTGGCTCCGTCGCCGCAAGTGGCCGCGGTCGGCACGCCCGCCGTGAGGACGTCCCTTGTCGAGTGCGACCGTGCCCCGGCCGCGAGTGCGGTCGGGGGCGGTGCCGCGGGACCCGTCGCCTACACCGGCGGCCGGACCGGCTGCGTGCTGCCGGATCCGACCGGGACGGGTGGCTGCGTCGCGGGGAGCACGTGGCATCTGCTGGAGCAGGTGCGCGTCGGGTGGGGGGCGTGGCCGGGGTCGTGCTGGGACGAGCATGCGTGGAATCCGCGGTCGGATCATCCGCGGGGTCTGGCGTGCGACTTCACGGTGGGCCGGCTGGGCCGGCGGCCGAGCGCGCAGGAGCGGGCGCGGGGGTGGGGGTTGGCGGAGTGGCTGCTGGCCGGGGCGGACCGGCTGGCGGTGCGGTACGTCATCTTCGATGGGCTGTTCTGCCCGGCGGGGGGCGCGTGCCGTCCTTACGGCGGGGGTGGGGTGTACGACCCGGAGTCGGTGACGGGCGGGCACTTCGACCACGTGCACGTGTCGCTGCGCGACGGCAACGGCACCGCCTGACGGCGCGTGCCGGACGCTGGGCAGGCACGCCGACGACGTGCTCCCTTCCGGTCGGGAGCGCTGCCGCCTGGAGTGGGCGGGGCAGGCGGGTCGAACCGTGTGCCCGTCACGCCTGGCGAGGGCTGTCCGGGGTGTCCTTGCCCATCCCGAGTTGTCCTTGCCCGGTGTCTTGCCCATCGCCGCCATCCGACCGCCTGGTCACCTGTCCGGCGGGCAGCCGAGGTAGTGCCAGGTCGGGACGCTGAGAGGTGTGACGGGGACGCGGCTGCTGCCGCCGGGGCTGCACGCGGACAGCCTGCACGAGCTGGTTGAGCTGTACGTGCAGACCGCGCTGGCCGGTGGGGACCTGGCGGCCCTGCCGGCGCTGCGGCTGCTGCGGGACCGGGTGACCTACCTGCTCGACGCCCACGCCGAGCTGGCCCATCACGTGGACGGGCACCCGTGGCACGAGGTCGGTCAGGCCCTGGGGGTGACCGCATCGGCGCTGTCCGCACGGGACCGCGCTCGCCGCGCGCCGGGAAGCGCGACCCCGGTCCGCTCCTGAGACGCCCCCCTGATCTCCTCAGCGGCGGCGTCGCGAGGTGCGTGCAGCGGTCCGTGTCCGCCCGCGGCTGATCGTCGGGGGTCGGGCAAGACCGTGGGGGACTGCGGGCAAGACTCCTGTGGCGGGAGCGGCCGGGTGGGCAAGGGTCTGGGCAAGAGTCTGGGCAAGGGTCGGTCAGCAGCGTTCGGGGCGATGCCCGACCGAAGGAGCCCCCGATGCCCCCGCTGCCCGCTCCCCCCGTCCCGCGCCCGGTCCCGTCCCGCGGGGTGGCGCCGCTGGCCGACGTCCCGGCCTGGTCGGCCGCGCCGACGCTGGGCGGCCGGCTGAACCGCGACTGGCTGTCGCTGCGGGACAGCCCTGCGGCGACCGCGCGTTTGCATGCTTGGGCCGACGCCCACCTGGTGCTGGCCGAGGCCGGCTGCGGGTCGGTGGCCGAGCTGGAGTGGCGGGTCAAGACCGCACCCGGTCGCGACGGGGACCGGCTGCTGCTCGCGCTGCTCCAGTTGGCCCGCACCGACGAGCTGGCCGCGCGGCTGGTGCTGCAGGTGATGCTGCCGAAGGCGCTGCGGCTGGCCGGAACGCAACTGGCCCGCCAGGCCCTGCACGGCACCAGCACCGACCGGGACGAGGCGCAGGCGGTCGCGGTCGCCGCGCTGTGGGAGGTGATCCGCACCTATCCGGTAGCGACCCGACGGAGGCGGGTCGCGGCGAACCTGGCGCTGGACGCGCTGTCGCTGGTGCACCGCGGCCGGGTCGCCGGCGCGGTGCGGACCGGGGTGCGGGAGCTGCCGGTGTCGGGGCTGGAGTACCCGGGCGCGGAGGAGCGGCTCCGCGCGGCGGACCGCCAGCCGGTCGACGCCGAGCTGCTCACCGTGCTCGCCGCCGCGGTCCGCGACCGGGTGGTGGGGGTGGAGGAGGCGCGGCTACTCGCCCGCGTGTACGGGGTGGATGAGTC
>JALYNB010000358.1 GCA_030773395.1 Actinomycetota bacterium | reverse complement strand
CCCGAGCTCCTCGAGCCGCTGCCGACGCGGGCGGAGCAGCTGGCGCTGACCGCGCCGGAGGGCGCGTACCTGCTGCCGCCGCCGGCCCTGCTGCACGAGGGGCCGCCGCCGAAGCAGCGCAGCAGCGCGAACGACGCCGTGATCGCGGCCCTGGGCGAGGTCTTCCAGCAGTTCGCGATCGACGCGGCCGTCACCGGCTTCACCCGCGGGCCGACCGTCACCCGCTACGAGGTCGAGCTCGGGCCCGCCGTGAAGGTGGAGCGGATCACGCAGCTGGCCCGCAACATCGCCTACGCCGTGAAGAGCGCGGACGTGCGGATCCTCTCGCCGATCCCCGGCAAGAGCGCGGTCGGCATCGAGATCCCCAACACCGACCGCGAGGACGTGGCGCTCGGCGACGTGCTCCGCAGCGCCGTCGCGACGCGCGACCACCACCCCCTCGTCGTCGGCCTCGGCAAGGACATCGAGGGCGGCTACGTGGTCGCCAACCTCGCGAAGATGCCCCACCTGCTCGTCGCGGGCGCGACCGGCGCGGGCAAGTCGACGTGCATCAACACGCTGCTGGTGAGCCTGCTGTCCCGGGCCACGCCGGAGGAGGTCCGGCTCGTGCTGGTCGACCCCAAGCGGGTCGAGCTGACGTCGTACGCGGGGATCCCGCACCTCGTCGCCCCGATCATCACGGAGCCGAAGAAGGCCGCCGAGGCGCTGCAGTGGGTCGTGCGCGAGATGGAACTGCGCTACGAGGACCTCGCGTCGTTCGGGGTGCGCCACGTCGACGACTTCAACCGCAAGGTGCGCTCCGGCGAGATCACGCCACCGCCGGGCAGCGAGCGGGTGCTGACGCCCTACCCATATCTGCTGGTCGTCGTCGACGAGCTGGCCGACCTGATGATGGTCGCCCCCCGCGACGTCGAGGACGCGATCGTCCGCATCACCGCGATGGCCCGCGCCGTGGGCATCCACCTGGTGCTGGCCACACAGCGACCCTCCGTCGACGTCGTGACCGGTCTGATCAAGGCCAACGTGCCCAGCCGGCTCGCCTTCGGCACGGCGAGCCTCGCCGACAGCCGCGTGATCCTCGACCAGGCCGGCGCGGAGAAG
The DNA here is from genome assembly GCA_030773395.1 of Actinomycetota bacterium. Lineage (GTDB taxonomy): Bacteria > Actinomycetota > Actinomycetes > JALYNB01 > JALYNB01 > JALYNB01. The sequence continues at coordinate 1,024 of JALYNB010000358.1, read as the reverse complement.
CTCGTCGGCCGGGGCGACGCCCTGTTCCTGCCGATGGGCGCGAGCCGCCCCATGCGCATGCAGGGCGCCTGGGTCAGCGACGCCGAGATCGAGAGCGTCGTCGACCACTGCAAGGCGCAGGCCGCCCCGGAGTACCGGGAGGACGTCGCGGCCGGGGCCGGCGAGTCCAAGCGCGAGGTCGACGAGGACATCGGCGACGACCTCGCGCTGCTGCTGCAGGCGGTCGAGCTGGTCGTGTCGACCCAGTTCGGGTCGACGAGCATGCTCCAGCGCAAGCTGCGGGTCGGGTTCGCCAAGGCGGGCCGGCTGATGGACCTTATGGAGAGCCGGGGTGTCGTCGGCCCCAGCGAGGGATCCAAGGCCCGGGACGTGCTGGTCCGCCCGGAGGAGCTCGACGAGGTGCTGGCGGGGATCTCCGGCGAGGGCTGAGCGCGAGCGGGGGAGGGGGACAGATGAACGCTCGGTGTCGGGGTGGGCACAGGCCGGTCACGGCGGCGCGCCGCGACGCCGGAACAACCGGACACGTCCTTAGACTCCGCCCACGGCCGCAGGGGGCAGCCTCCCCGTGGCCTCGCACGTCAGCGCACGTCCGACGACCGACCAGGAGGCTCACCCGTGTCCATCGGGAGGCGCCTCGCGTCCGCTCGCGCCGCCCGGGGCCTCGGGCTGGAGGACCTGAGCCGCGCGACCCGCATCCGCGTGCCGATCCTGCAGGCGCTCGAGGCGGACGATCCCGCGTCCGCGGGGCCGCCGGCCTACGTCCGGGGCCACCTGCGCACCCTCGCCGGCATGCTCGGCCTCGACGCCGACTCGCTCCTGGCGGAGTACGAGCGGCGCCACGGCACTCCCGCCGCTCCGGCGCCGGAGTCCTGGCAGCTCCGCGACCCCGCCGTGGCCCGGGCCGACCGCCGCAGCCCCAGCTGGCTCGGTGCCATGGTCGTCACGATGCTGCTCGTGGTGGGGCTGCTCGTCGTCGGCCTCGTGGTCGAGTCCCCCGACGACCGGGTCACGGTCGCCACCGCGC
>JALYNB010000357.1 GCA_030773395.1 Actinomycetota bacterium | reverse complement strand
TTGCCGTGGAACTCCTTGAGCCACGGGAGCGCCCCGGTCAGGACGGCGACCTTGCGCGCGTCGCCCTGGGGGTCGTAGGTGCGCATGACCCGGCTGGTGCCGATCCGCTTGCGGACGGCGGGCACCGTGGGCGGCGCCTCGTCGACCCGGACGTCGGGCGGGGTGGGGTCCTGGGCGCTGCTCTCGTGCGCCGGGTCCTGCGCGCTGCTCTCGTGCGCCGGGTCCTGCGCGGTGCTGCTGCTCATGTCGAGTAGGCCGAGTTCTCGTGTACGTAGGCGATGGACAGGTCGTTGGTCCAGATCGTGGCCTGTTCACCGCCGGCCCTCAGGTCGACGTCGATGGTGATCTCCCGGCCGGTGAGGTCGACGCCCTCGCGGGGGTCGCCGATCGCGCCGCCGCGGCAGACCGTGACGCCGTTGATCGTGACGTCGACCCGGTCGGGCTCGAAGGCGGCGTCGGTCGTGCCGATGGCGGCCAGCACCCGGCCCCAGTTGGGGTCGTTGCCGAACAGCGCTGTCTTGAGCAGGTTGTTGCGGGCGCAGGCGCGGCCGGCGGTGAGCGCGTCCTCGACGCTGGCCGCGTTCCGGACGGTGATCGCGATGTCCTTGGTCGACCCCTCGGCGTCGGCCAGCAGCTGCATCGCCAGGTCGGTGCAGGCCGCGGTGAGCGCCTCGGCGACCTCCTCGGCGCTCGGCGTCCCCCCGGGGGACGTCGTGGTCTGCTCGACCGGGCTGATCGGCGTACCGCTGCCGATGGACCGGCTGCTGCCCGGTGTCGACGCCGCCGCGGCGGCCCTGTCCGCTGACGGCGGGCCCGACGCCGCGCGCGCGATCATGACGACCGACACGGTGCCCAAGCTGACCGTGCAGGCCGGCGAGGGCTTCACCGTCGGCGGCATGGCGAAGGGCGCGGGCATGCTCGCGCCGGCGCTGGCCACGATGCTCTGCGTCCTCACCACCGACGCCCAGGCCGAGCCCGCCGACCTCGGCCGCGCCCTGCGCGCCGCCAGCAGGGTCACCTTCGAGCGGCTCGACTCCGACGGCTGCCTGTCCACCAACGACACCGTCGTCCTGCTGGCAAGCGGCGCGAGCGGCACGCTCCCGTCGTACGACGACCTGGAGCGCGCCGTCACCGCGGCCTGCGCCGACCTCGCCCGCCAGCTGCTCGCGGACGCCGAGGGGGCGAGCAAGGAGGTGGCGATCACCGTCACGGGCGCCGCCACGGAGGACGAGGGCGTCGCCGTCGGCCGGGCCGTCGCCCGGAGCAACCTGCTGAAGTGCGCCCTGCACGGCGAGGACCCCAACTGGGGCCGCGTCCTCGCTGCGGTCGGCACGGTTGACGCGACCTACGACCCAGACGCGGTCGACGTGACGATCAACGGGGTGACGGTCTGCCGGGCCGGCGGGGTCGGCGACCCCCGGGAGGGCTGCGACCTGTCGGGCCGCCAGGTCGACATCAGCATCGACCTGCACGCCGGCGACGCCGTCGTGACCGTCTGGACCAACGACCTCACCGCGGACTACGTCCACGAGAACTCGGCCTATTCCACATGAGCCAGACACCCACCCCCGCGACGCGGCCCACCGCGCGCAACCACGAGGCGCTGCCGAAGGCGCGCACGCTCGTCGAGGCGCTGCCCTGGCTTCAGCACTTCGCCGGGGCCACCGTCGTCATCAAGTACGGCGGCAACGCGATGACCGACGACGCGCTCCGCCGGGCGTTCGCGAGCGACGTGGTGCTGCTGCGCCACGTGGGTGTCCGCCCGGTCGTCGTCCACGGCGGGGGACCGCAGATCACCGCGCACCTCGCGCGGCTCGGCGTCGAGTCGGTGTTCGCCGGCGGGCTGCGCGTGACCACGCCGGAGACGATGGACGTCGTCCGGATGGTGCTCGTCGGTCAGGTGAACCGGGAGCTGGTCGGGCTGGTGAACGACCACGGGCCGTACGCCGTCGGCATGAGCGGCGAGGACGCCCACCTGTTCACTGCGGAGCGGCGGCCCGCGACCGTCGACGGCGAGCCCGTCGACGTCGGGCTCGTCGGGGACGTGGTCGAGGTGCAGGCCGGCGCGGTGCGCACGCTGCTCGACGACGGCCGCATCCCGGTCATCGCCAGCGTGGCCCGCGGCCGCGACGGCGGCGTCTACAACGTCAACGCCGACACCGCAGCCGCGGCGCTGGCCGTCGGCCTGGGGGCGCAGAAGCTCCTCGTGCTGACCGACGTCGAGGGCCTGTACGCCGACTGGCCGGTCAGCGAGGAGGTCATCAGCGAGCTCACCGCGAGCGAGCTGGCCGCGCTGCTGCCGACACTGGCGAGCGGGATGGTCCCGAAGATGGAGGCGTGCCTGCGGGCGGTGCAGGGCGGGGTGCCGCAGGCGCACGTCCTCGACGGGCGGGTCGCGCACGCGCTGCTGCTCGAGGTGTTCACCGACTCCGGGGTCGGCACGATGGTCGTGCCGGACCCGGACCCGGACCCGGACCCGGCGCCGGCAGTCGCGGGGGAGCCGTCGTGACCGGCCCGCTGACCACGGCGCTGCGCGCCCGCTACGAGGGCGCGCTCATGGCCAACTACGGGACGCCGCCGGTGGCCCTCGTCTCGGGCGAGGGGTGCACGGTCGTCGACGCCGACGGCCGTCACTATGTCGACTTCGTCTCCGGCATCGCGGTCGGAGCGCTGGGCCACGGCCACCCGGCGCTCGTCGAGGCGGTCAGCCGCCAGGTCGCCACGCTCGGCCACGTCTCCAACCTGGCGATGCACCCCGGCGCGGTGGAGCTCGCCGAGCGGCTGGTCGCGCTGCTCGATCCCGCCGGCGACCGGGACGGCCGCGTGCTGTTCTGCAACAGCGGCGCCGAGGCGAACGAGGCCGCGCTGAAGATCGCCCGGCGGTACGGGCGGGACGTCGACCCCGCGGGCGGCAAGCTCGAGGTCGTCGCGGTCGAGACCGCGTTCCACGGCCGCACGCTCGGCGCCCTGTCGCTCACGGGCCAGCCGAAGAAGCGCGAGGCCTTCGAGCCGCTGCCGGGGCTCGTCCGGTTCGTGCCGCACGGCGACCTCGACGCGCTGCGGGCCGCCGTCACCGAGCGGACGGCGGCCGTGTTCCTCGAGCCGGTCCACGGGGAGGCGGGCGTCGTCCTGCCGCCCGCGGGGTGGCTGGAGACGGCCCGGGAGGCATGCGACGCCGTCGGCGCCCTGCTCGTCCTCGACGAGGTCCAAGGCGGCATCGGCCGGACGGGGGAGTGGTTCAGTCACGCCCACCTGGCGCTGACCGGGGGGTCGGCCCCCGTGCGCCCGGACGTCGTCACGCTCGCCAAGGGGCTCGCCGGCGGCATGCCGATGGGCGCGGTCGTCGGCTTCGGCGCGGCGGGACGGACGTTCCGCCCCGGCGACCACGGCACGACGTTCGGTGGGGGGCCGGTGGCCTGCGCGGCCGCGCTGGCCGTGCTCGACACGGTGGAGCGGGAGGAGCTCCTGGCCTCGGTCCGGGAGGTCGGCGAGCGCCTCGGCGCCGGGCTGCGCGCGCTGCGGTCGCCCCTGGTCGCGGGCGAGCGCGGGCTCGGGCTGTGGCGGGCGCTGCTGCTTCACGCCGACGTGGCACCCGCCGTCGAGGCCGCCGCTCGCGAGGCGGGCTGGCTGCTCAACGCGGTGGGGCCGCGGGCGCTGCGCTTCGCGCCCCCGCTGGTCGTCACCGCCGAGGAGGTGGACGCCCTGCTCGCGGCGCTGCCCGCGCTGCTCGACGCCGTGTCGGGCGATGCTGCTGACGCTGCGGAGTCGGTCAGTGACGCTGCCGCAACCGCCCGTAGGGTGACGTCATGACTGCAGCCGCTCGCAAGCCGCACGTGCTCGTGGTGGAGGACGACCCCAGCGTGCGCGGGTTGCTGCACACGCTGCTCGCAGCGGAGGGCTACGAGGTCGCGACCGCGGCTGACGGCCTGGCCGGCCTGCTCAAGGCGAGCGCGACCCGTCCCGCGCTGATCCTGCTCGACCTGATGATGCCCGACCTCGGCGGGCTCCGGGTGCTGGAGGAGCTGCGCGGCGACGAGACGATGGCCGGCATCCCGGTCGTCGTCGTCACGGGCAAGGCCGAGGCCGTGCCCGCGCTGCGGACTCGGCTGGGCGACGACGCCGTCTTCCTCAAGCCGTTCGGTGTCGACGACCTGCTGGCGAAGGTCGCCCGGGCGACCGGCGGGCCGAGACAGGACGACTCGTGAGCGGGCCGGCCCACGTCCCGGTGCGCCACCTGCTGCGGGACGACGACCTCGACGCGGCCGCGCAGGCCGCCGTGCTGGCCGACGCGGCGCTGCGCAAGGC
>JALYNB010000356.1 GCA_030773395.1 Actinomycetota bacterium | reverse complement strand
CGCGCCCACCGGCCCGGTGAAGGGCAGCCCGGCCAGCAGCACCGAGGTCGCGGCGCCGTTGATCGCCAACACGTCGTACAGGTGGTCCGGGTGCAGCGACATCACCGTCGACACGATCTGGATCTCGTTGCGCAGCCCGTTCGCGAAGCTGGGGCGCAGCGGCCGGTCGGTCAGGCGGCAGGTGAGGATCGCGTCCTCGCTGGGCCGGCCCTCCCGGCGGAAGAACGAGCCGGGGATGCGGCCCGCGGCGTACATCCGCTCCTCGACGTCCACCGTCAGGGGGAAGAAGTCGAGGTGGTCCTTCGGGTTCTTCGACACGGTCGTCGCCGAGAGGACCATCGTGTCGTCCTCGAGGTAGATCACTGCGCTGCCGGCGGCCTGGCGCGCGAGGCGCCCCGTCTCGAGCCGGAGGTGGCGCGGGCCGAGCGGCGTCTCGACGGTCGCGGTGACCTCGTGCATCTGGTCGGTCTGGCCCTGGTCGGCCTGAGTCTGGAGGGTCAAGGGGGAGGACTCCTGGTCGTCTCCGCCGGAGGCTCGGCGACCAGCGGCTGGGACGGCCGGTCTTCAGTTGTCACGCGCGGCCCGACCGGCTCGCCGGAGGGCCCGCACGTCACGACCGAGGACCGGCATCCGCGCCCCTGGCGGGCGCCGAGCGGACCGGCTCGGGTGTCCGGCCGCGGCGACTGCCACGGCCCGGCGGCCCGTCGACTTGCCCGACGGGCCGGATGCGGAGGAGGGGAGCGCCCGACGGGCACTCCCCTCCGTGGTGCGTGCTAGCGGCGCAGACCGAGGCGCTCGATCAGCGAGCGGTAGCGGTTGATGTCGGTCTTCGCGAGGTACTTGAGCAGCCGACGACGCCGGCCGACCAGCAGCAGCAGGCCGCGGCGGCTGTGGTGGTCGTGCTTGTGGGCCTTGAGGTGCTCGGTCAGGTCGCTGATCCGCTTGGACAGCATCGCGATCTGCACCTCGGGGGAGCCGGTGTCCCGCTCCACCGTGCCGTACTCAGACATGATCCGCTGCTTCTCGGCCGTCTCGAGCGCCATGGAACTCCCTCTGGTCTTCGTGCGTGTGCCCGAGGTCTTCGTCACCCGGGCAGGCGTTCACGCACCGCCGGTACGGCGGAGTCCAACGGTAACACCGGCGCCGCGGACCGCCCCGGCGGGAGCGGTCAGCGGCGGAGCGGCCGGCGCTACCGCCTGTCAGCGGCCCCCGTCCGCGAGCACCGCGCGGGCGGACGCGACGTCGGCAGCCATCTGGCGCACGAGCGCCTCGGCCGAGTCGAACCGCAGCGTCTCCCGCAGCCGGGTCACGAACTCGACGCCGACGTGCTCGCCGTACAGGTCGAGCGACGGCGGCGGGCCTCCCGCGACGTCGACGACGTGGACCTCGACCCGGCGCTCGCGTCCGGAGAACGTCGGGTTGGTGCCGATGGAGATCGCGGCGGGCAGGCGCGTCACGGTGCCGGGAGGACCGATGCTGTCGGCGCAAGCGCCGGCTGCGCCCGCCGCCTGGCTGTCGGGCGGGCTCCAGCGCAGTAGCCGCCCGGCGTACACTCCGTCGGCGGGCACCGCGCTGTGCGGCACGGGCTCGACGTTCGCCGTGGGGTAGCCCAGCTCGCGGCCCCGGCGGTCGCCCCGCACGACGACGCCCTCGACACGGTGGTCGCGGCCCAGCGCCCGCGCCGCCCCCTCGACGTCGCCGGCGTCCACGCAGGCGCGCACGTAGGTGGACGAGTACGTCGTCTGCGCCTCGCCGAACAGGCCGACGCCCTCGACCGCGAAGCCGAACCGGGCGCCGTCGGCGCGCAGCGTCGCCACGTCACCCGCGGCCCTCCGGCCGTACCGGAAGTTCTCCCCCACGACGACCGCAGCCGTGTGCAGGTGCTCCACGAGGACCGCGTGGACGAACTCCGTCGGCTCGAGGCGGGAGAACTCCGGGGTGAACGGGAGCACGCAGTAGGCGTCGACGCGGAGCGCCTCCACCAGCTCCGCGCGGTAGCGGTGGGTGGTCAGCACCGCGGGGTGGCTGCCGGGGCGCACGACCTCGCTGGGGTGCGGGTCGAAGGTGACGAGCACGCTCGGCAGGCCGCTCGCGCGCGCCCGCTCCACCGCCCGGCCGATGATCGTGCGATGGCCCCGGTGGACGCCGTCGAACACCCCGATGGTCGTGACGCACCGCCCCCACCCGTCCGGGACGCTGTCGAGCCCGCGCCACCGCTGCACCGCCTGTCCCTCCCCCGCCTCCGGCCCCGCCCGGTCCGGACACGGCCTGTCGGGGGCAGCCTGCCACGTCGCCAACGGCCTCCCCCGGGCGCGCCGGGTCGTCAGCCAGCCGGCGCGAACACCACCAGCGGCTTGGCGACCCCGCCCGCGTCCTCCACGAGCGCCAGCAGTCGACCGTCGGGGTCGAAGACGCCGACGGGCCCCGGCGACCCGGAGGCCGGCAGCCACCCCCCGTGGGACAGCGTGCGGGCCTGGTCGGCCGCCACGTCGCGCCGCGGGAACGTCGCGGCGACCGCCGCGCCCAGCGGCAGGACCGCGTCGGCGATCCGCCCCCCGTCGGGCAGGGCCGCGAGGTCGTCGAGCGTGCGGGCCTCCGCGAGGCCGAACGGGCCGACGCGCGTGCGCCGCAGCGCGGTCAGGTGCCCGCCGACTCCCAGCGCCGCGCCGAGGTCGCGGGCGAGCGCCCGCACGTACGTCCCCGACGTGCAGACCACGCTCACGTCGAGGTCGAGGCGCGGCCCCTCCCGCCGTACGGCGGACAGGTCGAGCCGCGACACCGTGACCCGGCGGGCGGCGAGCACGACCTCCTCGCCGCCGCGGACCCGCGCGTAGGAGCGGACCCCGCCCACCTTGACCGCGCTGACGCTGGACGGGACCTGGTCGATCTCGCCGGTAAGCGCCGCCAACCCGGCCCGGACAGCGGCCTCGTCCACCCCCGAGGCGTCGGCACTGGCCGTCACCTCGCCCTCCGCGTCGTCGGTGACGGTGGCCTCGCCGAGGCGGATCGTCGCGTCATACGCCTTGTCGCCGAGCGCCAGGTGGCCGAGCAACCGGGTGGCGCGCTCGAGGCCGAGCACCAGCACCCCGGTCGCCATCGGGTCGAGCGTCCCGGCGTGCCCCACCCGGCGCGTGGCGGCCAGCCGGCGGACCCGGCCGACGACGTCGTGGCTGGTCCAGCCGGCGGACTTGTCGACGACGAGCAGACCGCCGAGGGCGTCGAGGTACGGCGACGGGCGCGCGCTGCGGGGCACGGTGTTCCGGGGGTCGGGGGATCCGGGAGGGCGCCGGCTCAGGCCGGCAGGTGCGGGGCGCGGTCGAGCCGGTCGCGGAGGCGCTCCAGCGTGCGCGCCAGGCCCTCGGAGGACGTGAAGCCGGCGGCGAACCGGTGGCCCCCGCCGCCGAGGTCGGTGCAGACAGCGCCCACGTCGACCCGGCCCTTCGACCGGGTGGAGACCTTGATCGTGCCGTCGTCGTCGCACTTGAGCACGACGGCGACCTCCGCCTCCTCGGCGACGCGGATCGCGTCGATGACCCCCTCGACCTGCGGCATGCTCACGCCCGCGGCCTGCCGGTCCGCGACGGTGATCGACGTGCTGACGAGGCCGAGGCCGCCGACCGCGTCGGGGTCCAGGACCGCGCGCGAGCACGCCGCCCCGAGCACGGTGACGTAGCCGAACGGCGCGGTGTCGTAGACGGCCCGCGCGATGAGGTCGTGCCGGATGCCCGTGGCGAGCAGGCGCGCGGCGAGCTCGTGGGTGTCGGGGGTCGTGCCCGCGTAGCGGAACGAGCCCGTGTCGGTGGACACGCCCGCGTAGAGGGGCCCGGCGATGGCGGCGGTCAGCGGCACGCCGAGCCGCCGCAGGAGCTCCTCCACGAGCACCGCCGTCGCGGCCGCGCCGGGGTCGAGCAGTGCGTGCGTGCCGAAGCCCGTGTTGCTGGCGTGGTGGTCGATGACCAGCAGCGCCGACGCGGACTTCGCCGCCTCCGCCAGCAGGCCCAGCCGGTCGAGGCTGCCCGTGTCGAGGGTGACCATGACGGCGGGCGCCGCGGGCACGGCGTCGGCGGGGACGAGGAGGTCGAGGCCGGGCAGTCCGGCGTAGGCGGGCGGGACATCCAGGGGCTCCTCGCCCCAGCTCGCGATCACGTCGACGCCCCGGCTCCGCAGCGCCGTCCCGAGGGCCAACATCGACCCGAGCGCGTCGCCGTCGGGGGCGACGTGGCAGGCCAGGACCACCTGGTCGGCGTCGGCGAGGAGGCGGACGGCGGCGTCCCAGTCGGCGGCGGAGGGGGTCACGACGACATGCTCCCCCGTCCCGCGGCGCGCCCGGCGGAGAGGTCCCCCCCGCCGTGCCGGTCCGTCGGCGCGTCCGGGTTCAGGGTGTCGTCGTTGTACGCGTCGTCGGCGTCGGTTGGGTCCCCGGCGCCGACCCGGTCGTCGGTGTGGTCGGTGTCGGCGGGGCGCGGCTGCCGGTACGGGTCGGGGTCGCCGGCCGGACGGGCGGCGGCCGCCACCCGCTGCACCTCCGCGTCGGCGGCGCGCGCCTTGGCGAGCAGGGAGTCGAGGTGGCGCGCGGAGCGGGGCACCTCGTCGGCGATGAACGCCAGCGAGGGCGTGAACTTCACCCCGGTCTGGCGGCCGACCTGGCTGCGCAGGACGCCCTTGGCGCTCTCCAGCGCCGCGGCCGTGCCGGCGCGCGCCTCGTCGTCGCCGTACACGGTGTAGTAGAGCGTCGCCTCGCGCAGGTCGGGGGTGACCCGCGCGTCGGTGATCGTCACCATGCCGAGCCGCGGGTCCTTGACCTGCATCTCGAGGGTCGTCGCGACGACCTCCCGGATGCGTACGGCGAGCTTGCGCGCTCGGGCCGCGTCGACCACGTCGACCTCCTTGGCTCGGGGACGCAACGTGCACGTCCGGGTCCTGGCGGCGGGTGCCGCGCTGTGTGTCGTGCTGTGGTGCTCCCGGCCGCCCGCCGGCGGGACCGCACCTCAGTCGTCGTCGTTCACGAGGCGCTGCCGGGCGGACAGCACCTCGACCTCGGGCCGGTCGGCGACGAGCCGCTCGCAGGCGTCGAGGACGTCGCGGCAGTGTGCGGGATCCGCGGCCACGACCGCGACCCCGACCTCGGCCCTCCGGTGGAGGTCCAGGTGCCCCGTCTCGGCGGCGCTCACGCTGAACCGCCTCTTGAGCTCCGCCACGACCGGCCGGACGACCGACCGCTTCTCCTTCAGCGAGTGGACGTCCCCGAGCAGCAGGTCGATCTGGAGGGTCCCGGTCCACACGGCCCATGGGTGCCCCGGGCGGTGGCGGGCGATACCCGCGGGCAGCTGCGGACCGCGCGTCCGGGGCGGTGCGCCCGGCGGGCGGTGGACGGACTGGTGCTCGCACCACGACCGTCCGGTCCGCCGCCGGTCTTGCCCTTGATGTCCGGCGCAGCACCGGGCGGATCACTCAATGGTGGTGGGAGCACCACTGAGACGACCGGCCGGTCCCGGACACGGGCGAGCCCGCCCGCCCCGCGATGGGGACGGGCGGGCTCGGTGGAGCCTCAGGTGCGGGGCTTCTCCCGCATCTCGAACGTCTCGATCACGTCGTCGGTCTTGATGTCGTTGAACGACCCGAGCCCGATACCGCACTCGTAGCCGTCGCGGACCTCCGTGGCGTCGTCCTTGAAGCGGCGCAGCGACTCGACGGTGAGGTTGTCGGCCACCACGACCCCGTCGCGGACGAGACGCGCCTTGCTGTTGCGCCGGATGATCCCGGTGCGGACCAGCGAGCCGGCCACATTGCCGATCTTCGGCACGCGGAAGACCTCGCGGACCTCGGCCGTGCCGAGCGCGACCTCCTCGTACTCCGGCTTGAGCATCCCCTTGAGCGCGGCCTCGATGTCCTCGATCGCGGCGTAGATGACGCTGTAGTACCGGATGTCGACGTGCTCGCGGTCGGCGAGCGTGCTGGCACGCCCCTCCGGCCGCACGTTGAAGCCGAGGATCACCGCGTCCGACGCCGCCGCCAGGGTCACGTCGGTCTCGGTGATGGCGCCGACCCCGCGGTGGATGATCCGCAGGCCGACCTCCTCGCCGACGTCGATCTTGAGCAGCGCGTCCTCGACGGCCTCGACGGAGCCCGACACGTCACCCTTGAGGATGAGGTTGAGCTGGGTCTTCTCGCCCTCCTTGATCTTCTCGAAGAGGGTCTCGAGGGTCGGGCGGCCGCGGCTCATCGCGAGCTCGGCGTTGCGCTCGCGCGCCTGCCGCTGCTCGGCGATCTGCCGCGCCATCCGGTCCTCGGGGACGACGAGGAAGTTGTCGCCGGCGCCGGGCACGGAGGTGAAGCCGAGCACCTGCACCGGGGTCGCCGGCCCGGCCTCGCTGACCGGCCGCCCCTTGTCGTCGAGCATCGCGCGGACGCGCCCGAAGGCGTCACCGGCGACGACCGAGTCGCCGACGTGCAGCGTGCCGCGCTGGACCAGCACGGTGGCCACGGGGCCGCGGCCGCGGTCGAGGTGGCCCTCGATCGCGACGCCCTGGGCCGGGGCCTCGGGGTCGGCCTCCAGCTGCAGCGACGCGTCCGCGGTCAGCAGGATCGCCTCGAGCAGGTCGTCGATGCCCTGGCGCTTGAGCGCCGAGACGTCGACGAACAGCGTCTCGCCGCCGTACTCCTCCGCCACGAGGCCATACTCGGTGAGCTGACCGCGCACCTTCGACGGGTCGGCGCCCTCCTTGTCGACCTTGTTGACCGCGACCACGATCGGCACGTCCGCCGCCTGCGCGTGGTTCAGCGCCTCGATGGTCTGCGGCTTCACGCCGTCGTCCGCAGCGACCACCAGGACCGCGATGTCGGTCACCTTCGCGCCGCGGGCACGCATAGCGGTGAACGCCTCGTGACCGGGGGTGTCGATGAAGGTGATCGGCCGCTCGTCGCCCTCGGAGGTCGTCGTCCCGACCTGGTAGGCGCCGATGTGCTGCGTGATGCCGCCGGACTCCGTCGCCACGACGTTCGCCGACCGGATGGCGTCCAGCAGCTTCGTCTTACCGTGGTCGACGTGACCCATGACCGTGACGACCGGCGGGCGCGCCACGAGGACGGTGTCCTCGTCGTACTCGCCGCCGAACTCGAGGTTGAAGCGCTCGAGCAGCTCGCGGTCCTCGTCCTCCGGGCTGACGATCTGGACGTCGTAGTTCAGCTGCACGCCGAGGAGCTGGAGCGTCTCGTCGGTGCAGGACTGCGTCGCCGTGACCATCTCGCCGAGGCCGAACAGCACCTGGACGAGCGAGCCCGGGTTGGCGTTGATGCGGTCCGCGAAGTCCGCGAGAGACGCGCCGCGGGGCAGGCGCACGACCTCGCCGTTGCCGCGAGGGGCGCCCGACTCCATCGACGGGGCCTGCAGGTTGTCGAACTCCGCGCGCTTTGCCCGCTTCGACTTGCGCTGCTTGCCGCGGGGCGCGCCCGGGCGGCCGAAGGCGCCCTGCGTGCCGCCGCCACCGGGACGGCCGCGGCCGCCGGGACGGCCGGCGAAGCCGCCGCCGCCACCGGGACGACCCGGGGCACCGGCAC
>JALYNB010000355.1 GCA_030773395.1 Actinomycetota bacterium | reverse complement strand
GGGCTGGGCTGCGGGCGTGGAGCGGGGGCGGCCTGGGCCACGCTGCCCTGCCGCCGCGCCTCGCGGCGCGCGTGCGGCACGCCGCCGTCGAAGCCCGCCGCGATGACCGTGACGCGGACCTCGTCGCCGAGCGCGTCGTCGATCACCGCACCGAAGATGATGTTCGCCTCGGGGTGGGCGGCGTCGGCGACGAGCGAGGCCGCCTCGTTGATCTCGAACAGCCCGAGGTCGGAGCCGCCCTGGATCGACAGCAGGACACCGTGGGCGCCGTCGACGCTGGCCTCGAGCAACGGGCTCGAGATCGCCATCTCGGCGGCGACGGCCGCGCGGTCCTCGCCGCGGGCGTTGCCGATGCCCATGAGGGCGGAGCCGGCGTTGCTCATGACCGACTTGACGTCGGCGAAGTCGAGGTTGATCAGACCCGGGGTCGTGATCAGGTCGGTGATGCCCTGCACACCGGAGAGGAGCACCTGGTCGGCGCTGCGGAAGGCGTCGAGCACGCTCACGGAGCGGTCGCTGATCGACAGCAGCCGGTCGTTGGGGATGACGATCAACGTGTCGACCTCGTTGCGCAGCGCCTCGATGCCGTTCTCGGACTGCACCGTGCGGCGGCGGCCCTCGAAGCTGAACGGCCGGGTGACCACACCGATCGTCAGCGCGCCGAGCGACTTGGCCACGCTCGCGACGACGGGGGCGCCACCGGTGCCGGTGCCGCCGCCCTCGCCTGCGGTGACGAAGACCATGTCGGCCCCCTTGAGGACCTCCTCGATCTCCTCGCGGTGGTCCTCCGCCGCCTGGCGGCCCACCTCGGGGTCAGCGCCGGCACCGAGGCCTCGGGTCAGCTCGCGGCCCACGTCGAGCTTGACGTCGGCGTCGCTCATGAGCAGCGCCTGGGCGTCGGTGTTGATCGCGATGAACTCGACGCCCTTGAGCCCCACCTCGATCATGCGGTTGACGGCGTTGACGCCGCCGCCGCCGATCCCGACGACCTTGATGACCGCCAGGTAGTTCTGGGGAGCTGCCACTCGAGCGTGCCTCTCGTGCATGCGGGCGCCCCGAGGCGCCCGGTGGTCGGGACCGGCCGGAGCCGGTGTCGTGCGGGGAGGTGCGGGTCGGCTCCAGTGCGGCGGGACGGGGGCCGGCGGCGGCGGAGCACCCCCATGGTGGCCCACCTGCCGACCCCGCAGCCCTCCGGGGCACCGCGTGAAGCGACGCGTCCGGGTCGGGGCCTTGACCCTCGACCTCCAGTTGAGGTAGACAGCGGTAGACGTGCACAGCGACCTCAGGTCGAGGTCGCGCTGGACCTTAGGCCGCCCGCCCTGTCCAGGGCAAGGAGCGGCGCGCCAGCGTGCCCGGGTCCCGGTGACGGGACGTCCGGGGGCTTGCCGTTCGCCGTGCACGCGTGTGTCTCCCGCCCCCGTCACCGCGCGGTCGGGCGAGTGGCAGGTCGCGACGCCTGCCACGGAGTACCGCCTCCGCGTGTCGTGCCCCTCGCGGGCGCGGGCCAGCAGCGTGCGGCAGGCGTCCGTGCGGGTGCATCCAGCGTCGTCAGTGTCGGGACGCCCAGCCGCGGGTGACCGCCACCTCGGGGGCCGTCACGTCGTACTCCTCGGCCTGCCGCGGCAGCAGCGCCTGCAGCACCACGGCCTTGCTCTCCGACCGCTCGGCCCCGCCCCACACCACTCGCGCCCCGTCGCGCAGCGCGAACGTCACCGCGCCCGGCTCCGGCACCTCGACCCGCTCGACCCGGGCCCGCAGGCCGGCCGGCAGTGCCTCGATGACCGTCAGGCCGTCCGCCGTGGCCGCGTCCCCGGGCCGCGGGGCGGCCACGGCGAGCAGCGGGACGTCGTCGGGGGGCTGCGGCACCGTGCGGAAGGGCGTGCCGGCCGCGTCCACGAGCACGAACCCCGACCCGTCCGCGACCGCGGTCACCGGGGTCCGCTCGGTGACGGCGAGGTGCAGCTCGCCGGGCCAACGGCGCACGACCCGCACGTCCGCGACCTCCGGCAGCGCCTCGACGGCGTCCGCCACCGCCTCGAGGTCCACGACGGCGAGCGGGGTGCCCGGCGCGACGCGCGCGGCCGCGACGACGTCCTGGGGGGCGAGCAGCGCGGTGCCGGCGACCGTCACATCACGGACGGCGAGCCGCTCGTGCGTGAGCACCGTGACCCCGGCGGCCCCGACCGGTACGGCGAGCGCCACCGCCACGAGGGCGATCGTCCGGGGGCGCAGGCGGGGCGGCGGGGGCGTGGGTGGCGTGGGGGGATCGGCCGGCGCGCTGTCACCCGGGGAGCGGCCCCGG
>JALYNB010000354.1 GCA_030773395.1 Actinomycetota bacterium | reverse complement strand
GTCACGAGGGGACGGCCCCGGACGCGCAGCGCGCAGGCGCGACTGCCGTCCCGCAGCACGCCGACCGCCATCCGGACCTCCTGGCGCGCGGGGTGGGACGACGCCCACGCCGCGATGTCCTTGACGTCGGTGGGCATGGCGTCCTCGACACCGGGCGGGAGGGTCACGACCTCGTGCACGAGCGCGCAGCCGAGGACCGCCTCCGGCCAGGCGATCCGCGCGAGGAGTTCGTCGAGGGGCCCGCTGGCCGGTGTCTCCTGTTCCACCGGGGTCAGGTGGTCCGGGGCGGCGGGTGCGACCAGGCCGAGGGTGTCGGCGAGCTGCGGCTCCCGGGCGAGCAGGTCGGCGGTCTCCACGAGGGCGAACAGGCGCACGGGCTGGTCCCAGCCGTCCTCGGCGACGTGGGCCTCCACCTCGCGGACCGTCAGGGTCAGGCGGTCGGACGTGTCGGGCACCGGGGGCGTGTCGCTCACGCCTGCAGTATCGCCGTCCCAACGCCCGGGGTGGTGTGTGCCCCGGGCCCGGGCCCGGCGCCGGTGGCGCTGCCGCGGAACCCGGGGGAGCCGGCGGGAGTTCCCAGGAGGAACGGCCCTGAACCGGGCCGGTAGCGTCAGGCGTGCAGCGTCCGGCTCCTCGCCCGACCGCCCGTCATCCGTCCTTCCCAGGAGTGCTCCGCGTGGCCAACCGGCCTCCCGCCCCCCCGCTGCCCCAGCGGCCCCGCCTGCTCGTGCCGGTGCTCGCCGTCCTCGGCGTCCTCGTCGGGCTGCTGGCCCTCGCCGTGGGCCTCTACACCGACCTCCTGTGGTTCCGGGAGGTCGGTGTAGAGCAGGTGTTCACGACGGTGCTCGGCACCCGAGTGCTGCTGTTCGTGCTGTTCGGGGCCGCGATGGCGCTCCTCGTCGGCGCCAACATCACCATCGCCTACAAGCTGCGACCCGTCTTCCGCCCGCTGTCGCTCGAGCAGCAGAACCTCGAGCGCTACCGCCTCGCCGTCGAGCCGCACCTCGTGCCGGTGCTCCTCGTCGTCACCTCCGTCGTCGGCGTGCTCACCGGCATCTCAGCGGCGTCCCGCTGGGAGACATGGCTCCTGTGGCGGAACGGCACCCCCTTCGGCGTCCGCGACCCGCAGTTCGACATGGACGTGTCGTTCTTCGCCTTCGACTACCCGTTCTACCGCTTCGTGCTCGGATTCTTGTTCACCGCGGTGGTGTTGTCGCTGCTCGCGGCCCTGGCCACCCACTACCTGTTCGGCGGCCTGCGGCTGCAGACGCCGGGCGAGCGCCTCGTGCCCGCCGCCCGGGCGCACATCTCGGTCCTGGCGGGCGTGTTCGTCCTGCTGAAGGCCGCCGCCTACTGGCTCGACCGCTACGGCCTCGCCTTCGTGCAGAACGAGCGGATCACGGGCCCGGCCTACACGGACGTCAACGCCGTGCTGCCCGCGAAGACGATCCTTGCCGGCATCGCGGTCATCTGCGCGCTGCTCTTCTTCGCGAACATCCGATTCCGCAACTTCACCCTGCCGCTGTTCTCGCTCGGGGCCCTCGTGGTGGCGGCCGTGGTCATCGGCGGGGTGTGGCCCGCCGGGCTGCAGCAGTTCCGGGTGGAGCCCAACGCGATCGACCTCGAGGCGCGGTACATCGAGCGGAGCATCGAGGCGACGCGCGCGGCGTACCGGCTCGACAAGGCCGAGGTGCTGCCGTACGCCGGGGAGACGCAGATCGAGGACGCGCAGGTCACCCGCGAGGAGGCGGAGACGACGCTGCCGAACGCTCGGCTGCTCGACCCGAACCTGCTGAGCCCGACCTACCGCCAGTTCGAGCAGATCCGCAACTACTTCGGTTTCGCGGAGACCCTCGACATCGACCGCTACGACCTCGGCAACGGGCCGCAGGATTACGTGGTGGCCGCCCGTGAGGTGAACCTCGCCGGGCTGGCCCCCAACCAGCGCGGCTGGATCAACGAGCACCTGATCTACACGCATGGCAACGGCTTCGTGGCCGCCCCCGCGAACGCGGTCGATGAGAACGGGCGGCCCGCATTCGCCGTCGGCAACGTGCCCCCCGTGGTCGCGCAGGGTCTCGACCTGCCGATCGAGGAGTCGCGGATCTACTTCGGCGAGCAGTCGCCCGAGTACAGCGTGGTCAACACCGACCAGGCCGAGATCGACGGCCCTGCGGCGCCCGGCGCCGAGGAGGAGGCGACGTCGCGCTACGAGGGCGACGGCGGCGTCCAGATGTCGAACCTGTTCCGCAAGACGCTCTACGCGCTGAAGTACCGCGAGCGAAACCTGCTGCTCTCCGGCGCGATCAACGACGACTCGCGGATCATGTACGTGCGGGAGCCCCGCGACCGCGTCGCCAAGGTCGCGCCGTTTCTCGAGCTCGACGGTGACCCCTACCCGGCGGTCGTCGACGGCCGCATCCTCTGGATCGTCGACGGCTACACGACGAGCTCCGGATACCCGTACTCGAGCCTGCGGGTGCTCGGCGAGGCGACCGCGGACGCGACGACCGTGGGCGGTCCGGCCGCCGCGAACCGCGCCGTCCAGCCCCCCGCCCCGGTGAACTACATCCGCAACTCCGTGAAGGCCACGGTCGACGCCTACACCGGAGACGTCGTCCTCTACGCCTTCGACGAGAACGACCCGGTGCTGCGGACGTGGTCGAAGGCGTTCCCCGACGTGGTGCGCCCGGCTGCGGAGATCAGCGACGAGCTCCGCGCGCACTTCCGCTACCCGGAGGACCTGTTCAAGGTCCAGCGGGACGTGCTCGCCAGCTACCACGAGACCGACGCCCGCGCGTTCTTCGTGCAGGAAGACTTCTGGCGCGTGCCGGCCGACCCCGCCGAGGCCGACGGCCAGGGGCGCGGTCCCGACCAGCCGCCCTTCTACCAGTTCATCCGGGTGCCGGGCACGGACGACGCCGCCTTCCACCTGACCACGAGCTTCGTCGCCCAGCAGAGACCGAACCTCACCGCGTTCGTGGCCGTCTCGAGCGAGCCCGATGACTACGGCGCGATGCGCATCTACGAGCTGCCGTCGCGGACCGCGGTCGACGGGCCGGGCACGGCGTACGGCGCGTTCCGCTCCGACCAGGAGGTCGCGCAGGTGCTGACGCTGCTCGACCAGCAGGGGTCCCAGGTCGTGGTCGGCAACCTGCTCACGATCCCGGTGGCGGACGGCGTCCTCTACGTGCAGCCGGTGTACACGCGGGCCGCGGGCGGTGAGGCGTTCCCGCTGCTGCGGCGCGTGCTCCTCTCGTACGGCGACCGCATCGTCTTCACACCCACGCTCGCGGAGGGCATCGAGGAGCTGTTCCAGGTCACGGTGCCGACGGACGGCACCAGCGACCCGGAGACGGTCGCCCCGGGCACCGACCCGCCGACGGGGGGCGGGGACGCGCCGACGCAGCCGCCCGTCGACCAGCTCGCGGCCGCGATCAGCGAGGCGCAGGACGCGCAGGCCGACGCTGACGCGGCGCTGCGGGCCGGCGACTTCGCGGCGTACGGCGAAGCGCAGGAGCGGCTCTC
>JALYNB010000353.1 GCA_030773395.1 Actinomycetota bacterium | reverse complement strand
CCGCCGGCCGAGCCCGCGGCCGCGGCGGTGCCCGAGCTGGTCTGGGGCGAGTGCTTCGACGAGGGCGTCCCGGGCGGGCCGCCGCCCGCGGAGGAGCCCGCGCCGGGAGAGGAGGCCGCGGCGGGTGAGGCGCTCCCGCCCGGCGAGGACCTGCCGCCCGTGCCCACCTTCGAGTGCGCCGAGGCCGTCGTGCCGCTCGACCACGACGAGCCCGACGGCGCCACGACGACGCTCGCCCTCATGCGCCGACTGGCCGACGACCGGGCCCGCCGCATCGGCTCGCTGTTCGTGAACCCCGGCGGTCCCGGCGCCTCCGGTATCGGCCTCGTCCCGTTCCTCGATGCGGTCTACCCGCGCGAGGTCCTCGAGCGCTTCGACGTCGTCGGCTTCGACCCGCGCGGGATCGGCGAGAGCGACGGTCTGGTCTGCTTCGACACCTACGAGGAGCTCTTCGAGTTCTACCGCTACCTGCCCACGCTCCCGGTCACCCCGGTCGAGGAGCGGCAGACGGCCGCGGCGTTCGCGGGGCTGGCGCAGCGCTGCGCCGAGCGCGACGAGCCGGTCCTGCAGCACATGTCGACCGGGGACGTCGCCCGCGACCTCGACCTGCTCCGCCAGGCCGTCGGTGACGAGCGCCTGACCTACGCCGGCTACTCCTACGGCTCCCAGATCGGCACGACGTACGCGAACCTCTTCCCCGACCGCGTCCGGGCGGTCGTCCTCGACGGCGTGCTCGACCCGGTCGCATGGACGACCGGGGTCCGATACCGCCCGGGGGGCACGGGCGCGGACTGGGCGCGACGCTCGGCCCTGCCGATGACCGCCCGCATCGGCAGCGCGGAGGGCGCGTGGGCCACGCTGCAGCAGTTCTTCGCGCTCTGCCGGCAGGCCGGCACCGAGCGGTGCGCGCTGGCCGACGACCCGCGGGGCCGTTTTGAACGGCTCGCCGCCCGGCTGCGCGAGCGGCCGGTGGAGCTGCCGCTGGGCGGCGGGCGGTTCCAGCGCGTCGGCTACGGCGAGCTCGTCGCGGTGACCCTGGGTGCGCTCTACGACCCGGCGGCCTGGTCGGACTACGCGGACCTGGTCGTGGAGGTCGAGCGGTTCGGCGACCCCGCCGCGGCCGGGCGCGCGTACCGCGACCTCGCGGACCGCCTCGGGCTCGACGTGCCGGAGGAGCCCGGGAACGGGCAGCCGGGGGAGGAGCCGCCGACGGAGGAGCCCGTGTTCCAGACGTTCGAGGGGGCCGAGGGTGTGGTCTGCTCCGACAGCGACAACCCCCGCAGCTCCCGGTGGTGGTCCTGGGCGGCACGGGAGACCGACCGTCGGGCCCCGTACTTCGGGCGGGCCTGGACCTGGCTCAGCGTCGCCTGCGCGTCGTGGCCGGCGCGGGCGGTGGGGGACCGGTACGCCGGGCCGTGGGACGCCCGGACGGCCAACCCCGTCCTCCTGGTCGGCAACACCTACGACCCGGCGACCCCGTACTCCGGCGCCCGCACCGTCTCCCGCCTGCTGCCGGACTCCCGGCTGCTGACGCTGCAGGGCTGGGGACACGTCGCCCTCGGGCAGAGCGCCTGCATCGACACCGCGGTCGCCGCTTACCTCCTGGAGGGCGACCTGCCGGCGGCGGGCACGGTCTGCCGGCCGGACGTCCTGCCGTTCGCGGACCCGGAGGAAGCCGCCCCCGGTGAAGGGGCGGCTGCGCGCACCGCGCAGTCGACGGGCGCGGAGGACGCCGACCGCGCGGCGGCCCGGCGGGCGGTCCTGCGGAGCGTGCCGCTGCCCCGGTGACACGTGCCCGGCGACCTGCCGGGCTCGAGCTGGACCTGGGGACGGTCGCCGACCCCGTCCCCGGGACTGGTCAACCGCCGCCCGCGGGCTGGCGGTGTCACGGAGCGTGATTCCGCGCGGGACCGGCTTGCGTTCCACGCCGTGGACCCCGCGGTCCAGGACTGGAGCCCCGCGCTCAGCCCAGCGCCCCTCGGGATGACGAGCCCAGACCTGGACTTCTTGGCCCCGACGCCGGAACGAGGACGCGCACCGAACGGAGTCACGCCTTGTG
>JALYNB010000352.1 GCA_030773395.1 Actinomycetota bacterium | reverse complement strand
CCTCTGCCCGGTCCCGGGGCGAGGCGTCCGGGGCCGGGCAGAGGGGCCGGTTGTGGTGGGGCCCAGACGTGCCGCGCGAGCCCTGCCGCCTTCCGGGTTTGATCAGTAGCGGAAGCGGGAGACCAGCGCCTGCAGGTCCGACGACATCCGGGCCAGCTCGGTGACGGCCTGGCGCGACTGGCCGACGCCCTCGGTCGTGAGCTGCGCAGCGGTGGCCACGCTGCCGATGTTGCTGGCGATCTGCTCCGCGCCCATCGAGGCGTCGGCGACGCTGCGGCTCATCTCCGCGGTGCTGGCGGTCTGCTCCTCGACCGCGGAGGCGATCGTCGTCTGGAAGTCGTTGATCCGCCCGATGATGGCCCCGATCTCGCCGATCGCCTCGGCCGCGCCCGTCGTACCGGCCTGGATGGCCTCGACGCGGCGCTCGATGTTCTCGGTGGCGCGGGCGGTCTCCTGGGCGAGGTCCTTCACCTCGCCGGCGACCACGGCGAAGCCCTTACCGGCCTCGCCGGCGCGGGCGGCCTCGATCGTCGCGTTCAGCGCGAGCAGGTTCGTCTGCTCGGCGATGGAGGTGATGGCCTTGACGACGTCGGTGATCTCGCGGCTGGACTCCCCGAGGGACCGCATCGTCGCGTTGACGCTGTCGGCCACGCTGACCGCCTGGCGCGCGACCCCCGCGGCCTCGCTGGTCGAGTGGGCGATCTCGCGGATGGAGACGCCCATCTCCTCCGAGCCGGCCGTGACGGTCTGGACGCTGGTCGAGACCTCCTGTGCCGCGGCAGAGACGAGGCCGGCCTGCGCGGCCGACTCCTCCGCGGAGGCCGCGATCTGGGTCGCCGTCGAGGCGATCTCCTCAGCGGCGGCGGACAAGGACGTCGAGGAGCTGTCGATCGTGCGGATCGCGCCGCCCAGCGCCTCGATCGCGGTGTTGAGCGCGTGGCCCATCTCGCTGACTTCGTCACGACCGCCGACGCTGATGGGGGTCGCCAGGTCGCCGTCGGCGAGGGCGACGAGGCGGTCGCGCAGGGCCGCGACCGGGCGCGTCACCGACCGGGTGATCGTCAGGGCGAGGCCGGTCGCGAGCAGGACGCTCGCGGCGCCGACGCCCAGCATGAGGCGGCGACCGGAGGCGGCGGCCGCGGCAGCGTCGTCGCGGGCCTGCTGGAAGTCGGCCTCGGCGTCGCCGACGATCTGGTCGAGCAGCTCGGTGATCCCGGTGAAGACCTCGATCGCCTTGCCGAGCACGAGGGCGTCGGCCTCGGGGACGGACCCCGGGTCCCCCGTGCGGTAGAGGGCGGCGACCTGCCCGTCGACGCTCAGAAACTCGTCGAACAGCGCGCGGATCTGCGCGACGTCGTCGTCGGCCTCGGCGTCGCTGCTCAACTCCTCGACGTCGGCGAGCCGGGCTTCGAAGGTCTCCGTGGAGGCCAGGAACGCGGCGCGCGAGTCCCCCGTGTCCTCCGCGGCGCCCGCGACCCCGCGGGCCACGTCGAAGGCGTAGGCGGTCTGCCAGCCGTTGAAGTCCGCGGACGAGAACTTGGCGGCCTGGGCCGCCGAGACGAACTGCTCGGTTGACTCCAGCCTGTCGGCCGCCGACCCCTGTGCCTGCACGGTCCGCAGGCCGACGACCAGCACGACGAGCAGCAGGAGGGTGAGCGCGCCGAAACCGGCGGCGAGGCGGGGTCCGAGACGGAGTCTGCTCAGGGTCATGGGACCGGCATCGACACCCCTGACCCCGACTTGAGAGCCGCGTCAGCGGTCCGCGTGCTCCAGGCTCGCGAGCTCCCGGGCCACGTTGTCCCGCGCCTGCTGCTCCCGGGCGCGCATCCGCGGCGTGCGGAACAGCGGGCGCGACACCAGGTCGCGGAGCACCTCGCTGCGGCCCCGCCGCCAGTCGTCCTCGCCGAGGAACCCGAACTCGGCGCGCACGAGGGCCACGTAGGCGTCGTACTGCTCCGGGGTGCCGGCCAGCACCCCGAGGTCGGCGTCGAGGAGGACGGCGACGTCGGGCCAGTCCGGCGACGCCGGGTCGGCGCGGTGCCCGTCGGTGGCGTGGACGAGGCGGACTGCCCGCTCGAGCACGGACGGGTCGACGTAGGCCCGCAGCTGCTCGCGAAGCAGCCACGCGCTGGCCGCTTCGTTGCCCGCCTTGCCCGGCTCGTAGACGGCGTCGTGCCACCAGACCGCGAGCTCGAGCGCGCGCGGGTCGCGCAACCTGCAGCCGGGCTCCCCGGCGAGCGCGTCGGCCCGGTCCAGCACGGCGTGGACGTGCGCGAGGGTGTGGTAGCGCCTGCTCGGCTGCGCGTAGCGCTGCTCGACCTCGGCCCGCACGCGCGGGGCCGTCGCCGCGGGCACGCCGAGGCCCCTGAGGAGGTCCTCGAGACGGCCACCGTGCTCGTCGCCCGTCACCCGCACCCCCTCTGCCCGCCGCCCGACGTGGAAGGGCCAACCGTACGGCTTACAGACGCAGAGCGATGAGACGGCCACGCTCGGTGCCGCCCTGCCAGCGCTCGGCGTCACGAGCAGGCGGCGACTGGCCAGAAGAGACTATTCCCTGCCCGCACGCCACCGGCGACGCTGGGCGCACCGCTCGTCCCCCGGAGACAGGACGTCCCCGTGACCACTGTGCTGCCCGAGCCCACCCCCGACACCGCTCCGCGCACCGCGACCGCACCGGCGACTGGGCCGGCGTGGCCGAGCGCCTGATGGGCGAGTTCGAGGGGAGGGTCGGCCTCGCCGACGTCAGCCGGACCGTGCGCACGTGCTGGCAGGAGCTGGCGGCGTCGGGTGCGGAGCCCGACGCCGACGTGCTCGAGCAGCGCACGCGCGAGCAGCTGGCTGCCGCTGCCGCTGAGCAGGGCACCGGGGGACGGACGCAGGACGTGAAGGACACGTTGCAGTCAGAAGACGCAGTGCGATCGATGGACAGAGTGCTGGGAGGACGTGCGTGGAGGCCCTGACCCTCGAGGGACGGGAGGGGACGGCGGCCGCCACCGGGCGGCTCCTCGCCGAGTTCCGGTGGCAGGTCGACGAGGCCGAGGTCCGGCGGGTCGTGCAGGGCTGTGTCCGCGACCTCGCCGGTGTGCCGGCGGGCGCGCTGCCGGAGCTGGTCGAGCGTTCCGCGCGGCAGCGGCTCGTCACGAGGACGGGCGCCTCGCCCCGCTGACCGTCGCGCGCCTGCCCGCGGGCGCTGTGCTGTCATGGCCACGTGGGTGCACCGGACGGCACGCGGCTCCCGGTCGCGCCGGGCACCGGCTGGCCGCTCGACCCCGCCGTCGCGGGGACGCGGGTGGCC
>JALYNB010000351.1 GCA_030773395.1 Actinomycetota bacterium | reverse complement strand
GCCCGGGGGTCACCGCGACCTCGACGACGGTGGCGTCGGCGGGGGCGGTCAGCGTGGCGCTCGCCCGGGCCGCCACCGTCGCGGGCGCCTCGACGACCTCCACGACGTCCGCGCGCTCGACGACGGCCACGCCCACGTCGGGAGTGTCGCCCTCCGAGCAGGCGGACGTGACGAGCAGAGCCACGCCGGCCAGGACGGCGGGCACGGGTCGGTGGGCCAGGCCGGGCCGGTGCCGGACCGCCGGGACGAGGTCGGGGCCCGCCTGCCGGCGGCGTCGCATCACGTCCGCCAGCCTAGGAGCGCGCGGCCGGGTCAGCCCGTCGGAGTCGCGCCCCCTGCGGGGTCAGCGCAAGCCCTCGCCCAGCTCCACGTTGCGCAGGTACGCCGCCCGCAGGCCCGCCACCAGCCCCGCCCGCACGCCGCTGCGCTCCATCTCGACCGTCCCCCGGATCGTCGAGCCGCCGGGCGAGGAGACGCGGTCGCGCAGGACCACCGGGTGCTCCCCCGTCTCCCGCAGCAGCGCGCCGGTGCCGATGACGTTCTGCACGGCGAGCTCGCGGGCCACCTCGTGGGACAGCCCGAACAGCACCCCCGCGTCGACCATCGCCTCGACCAGGTAGCAGATCCACGCCGGCCCCGACCCGGACAGGGCGGTGACGGCGTCGAGCTTGTCCTCGGGCAGCCGCAACACGCGTCCGACCGGGGCGACGAGCGACTGCGCGAGGTCGAGGTGCGCCTGCGACGCGGCCGCCCCGGCGGACAGCACGCTCATCGCCTGCCCGACCAGCAGCGGCGTGTTGCTCATCACGCGGACGACGGGCACGTCGGCGGGGAGCCGGGCCTCGAACCACGCGCACGGCAGGCCCGCCGCCATGCTGACGACCAGCTGCGCTGGCCCGACCAGCGGGGCCACCTCGGCCACGACCGCGGCCATGTCCTGCGGCTTCACCGACAGCAGCAGCAGGTCGGCCCGGGCCGCCTCGGGGACGCCGACCACGCGCACGCCGTACCGCTCGGCGAGCTCCGCGGCCCGCTGCGGCCGGCTCTCCGCGACGAGCAGGCCGGTGGGCGGATGGCCGGCCCCGAGCAGGCCCGCGACGAGCGCCTCGCCGATCGTGCCGGCGCCGACGACGCCGATGCTGCGACCGAGGCTTGCACTGTCGGGCGACACAGCATCTGCCCTGTCGGGGGACACAGCAGCGGGCTCGGTGCTCACCGTCGCACCGTAGTGGGCCGGGCGGGCGGTCAGACGAAGCGGCTGGGGTCGCCGGCGCCGACGCGGACGACCTCGGGGTAGCCCTCCGACCAGTCCACGACCGTGGTGGGCTCGGTGCCGCAGTCGCCGGCGTCGACCACGGCGTCGACCACCGAGTCGAGCTCCTCCTTGACCAGCCAGCCCTCGGTCAACGGCTCCGGCACGCCGGGCAGCAGCAGCGTGCTCGACACCAGCGGCTCGCCCAGCTCGCGCAGCAGGGCCTGCACGACCGGGGTGTCGGGGATCCGCACCCCGACCGTGCGCTTCTTCGGGTGGGCGAAGCGGCGGGGCACCTCGCGCGTCGCCGGGAGGATGAATGTGTAGGGCCCGGGGGTCGCGGCCTTGATGGCGCGGAACGCTGCCGTGTCGAGCTTGACGAACTCGCCGAGCTGGGCGAAGCCCGAGCAGACCAGCGTGAAGTGGTGGCGGTCGTCGAGGGAGCGGATGCGGCGGATCCGCTCCCCGCCGGTGGGGCTGCCGAGCCGGCAGCCGAGCGCGTACAGGGAGTCGGTCGGGTAGGCGATCAACGCGTCGTCGTCGCGGAGCATCGCCGCGACCTGGGAGATCGCCCGCGGCTGCGGGTCCTTCGGGTGGACGTCGTAGTAGCGGGCCACGGTCAGGCCCGGACCGGTCGGCGCCACGCGCTCGTGTCGAGGTCGGGCGCGGAGGCGAGGTTCAGCCGGGTGAAGGCGAGCGCCTCGGCGAGGTCGGCCTCCCGGTCGGCGCGCGACTCGGCCTTGCGGGTGTTGACCTCGACCACCACCACGCCGTCGAAGCCGCGGCGGGCCAGCCCCTCGAGCACCTCGGCGCAGGGCTGGTCACCCCGGCCGGGCACGAGGTGCTCGTCCTTCGCGAGCCCCGTGCCGTCGGCGATGTGGATGTGGGCCAGCCGGTCGCCCATCGCCTCCGCCATCGCCAGGCCGTCGCTGCGCGACACCGCCGTGTGGGAGAGGTCGAGCGTGAAGTGCCGGTAGTCCTCGTCGACCACGTCCCAGTCGGGGCTGTAGGGCCGGACCTCCCGCCCCCGCGCCCGCAGCGGGAACATGTTCTCCACCGCGAACCGCACGTCGGTCTCGCCGGCCATCCGCTGGATGCCCGTCACGAAGTCGCGGGCGTAGTCGCGCTGCCAGCGGAACGGCGGATGCACCACGACGGTCTCGGCGCCCAGCCGCTCGGCGGCGGCCTGCGAGCGCACGAGCTTCGCCCACGGGTCGTTGCCCCAGACCCGCTGGGTGATGAGCAGGCAGGGCGCGTGCACGGCCAGAACCGGCACCCCGTGGTAGTCCGACAGCCGGCGCAGCGCGTCGACGTCCTGGCTCACCGGGTCGGTCCAGACCATGACCTCGATGCCGTCGTAGCCGAGCCGGCCCGCGATCTCGAAGGCGGTGGCGGTCGACTCCGGGTAGACCGACGCGGTCGACAGGCCGACCCGCGCGGTGGGCACCCGCGCGACCAGACCCCTGCGGTCAGGCAGCGCCAGCTCCCCCATCGACCCCCCGACGCTCACGCGGCGAGCCTAGCTGCCGGTCAGGTGGTCCAGCCGCCTCAGGATCAGCCCCTCCCGCAGGGCCCACGGGCAGATCTCCAGCTCCTTGACGTCGAGCGCGCGCATGGCCTCCTCCGCGACGACGGCGCCCGCGAGGAGCTGCAGGGACCGGCCCTCGCTCACCCCACCGAGCTTCGCGCGCTCCGCGGCCGTCATGGGCTGCACCCGGCGTACGACGTCCGCGAGCGCCTTCGCCGTCAGCACCCGCCGCACTCGGGGGCCCCGGGACGACGGGGAGGCCCCGGCGAGGCGGGCCAGCGACCGGAACGTCTTCGACGTGCCGGTGACCTTGTCGGGCTCCCCGAGGGCGAGCAGCCGTCCCGCGACCGGCTCGATCGTGGCGCGGACGTGCTCCCGCAGCACGGCGACGTGCTTGGGCTTCGGCGGGTCGCCCTGCAGTCGCTCCCGGGTCATCCGGCCGGCGCCCAGCGGCACGGAGACGGCCACCTCGGGCAGCTCGTCGAGACCGGTGGCCAGCTCCAGCGAGCCGCCCCCGATGTCGAGGCAGAGCAGCCGCCCGGCGGACCACCCGAACCACCGGCGGACGGCGAGGAAGGTCATCCGGGCCTCGTCGTCGCCCGACAGCACCTCCAGCTCGACGCCGGTCTCGACCGCGACCCGGTCGAGGACCTCCGCGGAGTTCCTGGCGTCGCGCACGGCACTGGTGGCGAAGCCGACGAAGTCGTCGGCCCCGTGCTCCTTCGACAGGCGCCGGCTGGTCGCGACCGACTCGACGAGCCGGTCCGCCCCGACCGGGGACAGCGACCCGTCGCGCTCCAGCAGCTCGGCCAGTCGGAGCTCCTGCCGCTCGGCCATGACGGGGGTGGGGTGGGCGCCGAGGTGGGCGTCCACGATCAGCAGGTGGACGGTGTTGGAGCCCACGTCGAGCACGCCGAGCCGCATGGCTGCACGGTAACGACCTCCCCCGGCCCTCGCGCGCGCGGCGGCCGGACTACCGTGCCCGACGTGCTCGAGCAGGCGACGGGGCAGGTCGGGGGCGTCCAGCCGGACAGGGCTGCCGGCCAGGACAGGCCCGCCGGGGCCGCCCGGCTCGTGGTCGTCCGGCGGAGACACGCCTGGGTCGACCGCCTGCGCTCGTACCGGGTGCGGGTGGACGGGGTCGGCCGGGGTGAGGTGCGCAACGGCCGGGAGCTCGAGCTGTTCGTCGAGCCGGGGCGCCGGCGCGTCGACGTCCGGATCGACTGGAGCGGCAGCCCGCCCCTGGCCCTGGACCTCGCCGCCGGCGAGTCCGTCACGCTCGACGTCGAGTGGCGCGGCGACCTGTTCAGCCGCGACGGCTGGCTGCGCCTGAGGCGCCGGCCCGCGTGACCGGCTCCGGGCGGGGCGGGCCCGCCGACGTGAGGTCCGAGCCCGCCGCGCCGTCTCACCCGGCAGCGCCGCGGGACGAGGTGCTCGTCGACGCTCCGCGCGAGTGGGTCGAGCTGACCGACCCCGCCGACCCCCTGCGCCGCGTCCGCGCCGACCTCACGTGGCTGCTGTCGTCCTGGACGTGCGTGTTCGGGAGGGGCTGCCGCGGTGTCGTCGCGGGCCGCGCCGACGACGGCTGCTGCAGCCACGGCGCGTTCTTCAGCGACCGCACCGACGAGCGCCGCGTCCGGGAGGCCGCGCGGCGGCTGCCCGACGACCTCTGGCAGCTCGCCGGGGTCGGGCGGCGTCGCGGCATCGCGGAGACCGACGAGCTCGACGGACAGCCTGCGCGGCGCACCCGAGTCGCGGACGGCGCGTGCGTGTTCCTCAACCGGCCCGGCTTCCCGGCCGGCGCCGGGTGCGCGCTGCACGCCCTCGCCCTCACCGAGGGCCGTCACCCGCTGGAGACCAAGCCCGACGTCTGCTGGCAGCTGCCCGTGCGGCGGGAGGAGGAGTGGGTCACCCGGCCGGACGATGCGGGTGCTGCAGGTGACCGTCACCGAGTTCGACCGCCGCGGCTGGGGGGAGGGCGGCGCCGACCTGCACTGGTGGTGCACATCCTCGCCCAACGCCCATGTGGGCCGGGAGCCGCTGTTCGTCTCCTACCGACCCGAGCTGGTGGCCCTGCTCGGCGGGGCGGCCTACGACTCGCTCGCCGCGCTCTGCGCCCGCCGGCTGGAGCAGGGTCTCGTCGCGCCGCACCCCGCCGGCGGTGCGTCGGCCCCGCCCGCTACGGCCGGCCGGCCTGCGCCAGCAGGGCCGACACCCGCTGCCGGGTGACCCCGAACAGCTGCGCGATCCGCTCCATCGACAGCCCCTCCCGGTGCAGCGCGCGGGCCTCCTCGCGCCGCCAGCGCCCCCCCGCCTCGGACAGCCGCTGGAGGCTCCGGCTGATCGTCTCGACGACCAGCGGGGCGGCCTCCGCCGGCACGATCTCGCGGTAGGGCAGTCCCTGCGCGCGGAGCGCCTGCAGCGCCCGGGCGCGCTCGACGGCGGCGGCCAGAGCCGCGGACTCCTGCTCGAGCACCTCGACGAGCGCGTCGAGGGCGGCCAGGGCGGCGTCGTCCTCTGGCGCCTGGCGCGTGTCGTCTCCCGGCACGTCGTCCTCTCGCAGGGGTGAGCGATGGGGTGAAGCGGGGCGTTGGGTGGGGTTGGGACCTCGAGGATGGCCCGCAATAGCCACTTCAGCAACGCCGCTTGCGGTCGAGAGTAGTTCCGTGACCTCGACCGCCGAGCCCTGCACCGCTCGGGACGACTGGCGACCCCGCGGCCCTGCCCGTGCGGGCGACGGCTCGCCGGGTGCCCCTCTGACGGCGTCCGTCGGCCTGCCCCCCAGGCTCGAGGCGGCCGCGCTGGGACGTCGGTTCGTGCGCATGGTGCTCGCCGAGTGGGGCTTCGAGGCGGACAGCGCCTACACCGTCCAGCTGGTCACGACGGAGCTGGTTTCGAACGCGGTGCGGCACGCGGCGGCCGACGAGGAGCTCGAGCTGTCGCTCGTGCTCGAGGGCGACCGCGTGACGGTGGGCCTGAGCGACGGTTCGGCCATCCCGCCCGTGGTCGCGGCACTGACCCACGACGCCGAGTCCGGGCGGGGCATGTCGATCATCACGGAGGTCGCCGCCGCGTGGGGTACGGCGGAGCGGCCGACCGGCAAGCAGGTCTGGGCGCGCCTCGAGCTGTGCCGCCGGGAGCCCGGGGGTCAGGGCTCGAACTTGTAGCCCAGACCGCGGACGGTGACCAGGTGGTGCGGGTCGGCCGTGTCGGTCTCGATCTTGCCGCGGAGACGTTTGACGTGGACGTCCAGCGTCTTGGTGTCGCCGACGTAGTCCGCGCCCCAGACGCGGTCGATGAGCTGCCCCCGGGTCAGCACGCGCCCGGCGTTGCGGAGCAGCAGCTCGAGCAGCTCGAACTCCTTGAGCGGCATCGGCACCGCCTCGCCGCGCACGGAGACGGTGTGGCGGTCGACGTCCATCCGCACGGGCCCGGCCTCGAGCACCGCGGGCACGAGCTCCTCCGGCTCGCCGCCGCGGCGGAGCACGGCGCGGATCCGCGCCACCAGCTCCCGGGACGAGAAGGGCTTGGTGACGTAGTCGTCGGCGCCGAGTTCCAGCCCGACGACCTTGTCGATCTCGCTGTCGCGGGCCGTCAGCATTATCACCGGTACGGCGGAGCGCTGCCGGAGCGCGCGGCAGACCTCCGTTCCCGACAGGCCCGGGAGCATCAGGTCGAGCAGCACGAGGTCGGCGCCCGCCCGGTCGAACTGCTCCAGCGCCTCCGGGCCCGTCGCGGCGACGTCGACCTCGAAGCCCTCCCGCCGCAGCATGTAGGAGAGCGCGTCGCTGAAGGACTCCTCGTCCTCCACCACGAGCAGCCGGGTCACGCGGCGCTCCCGGGCAGCGGGCCTGCGCCGCCGCGGGTGGTCGGGCCGGGGCGGGGGGCTGGGCCCGGATGGGGGGTCGGGTGCACAGAGGGCTCCTGGTCGTCGACGGGGGGGACGGGACCGGACAGGGCCGTCCCGTGGGTCAGGGCGGGCAGCCGCAGGGTGAACGTCGAGCCCTCACCCTCGACGCTCCAGACGGAGACACTGCCGCCGTGGTTCCCGGCCACGTGCTTGACGATCGCGAGGCCGAGCCCGCTGCCGCCGGTCTCGCGGGACCGGGCCGGGTCCGACCGGTAGAACCGCTCGAAGACCCGGTCGAGGTCGCGCTCGGGGATGCCGATGCCGGCGTCCGTCACCCGGATCTCGACGACGTCCTCGCCGCGGCGGACGCCGACCGCCACGCGCCCGCCCTCATGGCTGTAGGCGACCGCGTTCGCGAGCAGGTTCGACAGGGCCGTGACCAGCTGGGGCTCGCTGCCCCGGACCACGAGGCCGGGCTCCCCGCCGGCGACGAGCTCAACGGACCGGGCGGCTGCCACCAGCCGGTTGCGGTCCAGGGCCTCGGCCACGATCGCGTCGACCGACACCCGCTCCGCGCCGGGCAGCGGGTCCGCGCCCTGCAGCCGGGACAGGTCGATCAGCTCCTGGACGAGCCGGGTGAGGCGGGTCGACTCGTGCTGCACGCGCGCCGCGAACCGGCGCACGGCGTCTGGGTCGTCCGCCGCGTCGACGAGGGCCTCGGCCAGCAGCGACATCGCGCCGACGGGCGTCTTCAGCTCGTGGCTGACGTTGGCGACGAAGTCGCGGCGGACGGCGTCGACCCGCCGCGCCTCGCTGACGTCCTCGGCCAGGAGCGTGACGTGCCGACCGTCCCCCAGCCGCGCGATCCGGGCGTGGACCGCCGTGGTCGCGCCGATCCTGCTGCCGCCGCGCAGCCCGAGCTCGACGACGCGCTGCTCACCGTCGGAGCGGCAGTCCCGCACGACCCTCGCCAGCTCGGGGACGACGAGCCGCCGCCCCCGAACCAGCCCCAGCGACCGCGCCGCGGGGTTGGCCAGCACGACGACGTCGTCGGCGTCGAGCACCACGGCGCCCCCGCGCAGCACGTCCAGGACGTCGGCGAACCAGGCCGGTGCGGACGACGCGGCTGCCGCGGCTGCCGCGGACGGCATGCCG
>JALYNB010000350.1 GCA_030773395.1 Actinomycetota bacterium | reverse complement strand
CGCTGGGGCCGCGCCGCCGCCGGCAGCCGCCCCCGCCTGGCGACCCGGCCATGCCGCCCTTGCCGCGGGCACCCGTCGAGCGGGAGGCTCGGCGCGCGGGGGCGGGGGGCGTCCCCGCGGGCCAGGCGGGGAGGCGGCGTGTCGAAGCGCGATCAAGGCGGTCCAGCGGCCGCGTGGGACGGGCTCGCCCCGACGGACCCGCGGGCGGTCCGCAACGTCGTGCTGGTCGGGCACTCGGGGGCAGGCAAGACCGCGCTCGCCGAGGCCCTGCTCGCGGCCGCGGGGGTCATCGGGCGACCGGGCCGGGTGGAGGACGGAACGACGGTCTGCGACAGCGACCCGGTGGAGGTCGCCGGGAAGCGGTCGGTCGGCCTGGCGCTCGCGGCCTTCCCCGCGGGCGGCGTGAAGGTCAACCTCCTCGACGCCCCCGGCTACCCGGACTTCGTCGGCGAGCTGCGGGCGGGCCTGCGCGCCGCCGACGCCGCGCTGTTCGTCGTCGGCGCCACGCAGGGGGTCGACGCCGTCACCGCCGCACTCTGGGAGGAGTGCGCGGCGGCGGGCACGCCGCGGGCGGTCGTCGTCACCGGGCTCGACTCCCCCCGCGCCGACTTCGAGCAGATGGTCGCGATCTGCGCACGCGTGTTCGGCGAGGGCGGCGAGGTCGTCCCGGCCTCGCTGCCCCTGCTGGCCGACGACGGCAGCGTCGCCGGGCTGCTCGACCTGCTGCGCCAGCGGGTCGTCGACGCGAGCACGGGACAGCGCGTCGAACGCGACCCCGACCCCGAGCACCTCACGCTCGTCGCCGAGGCCCGCGGCACGCTCATCGAGGCGGTCATCGCCGAGAGCGAGGACGAGACGCTGCTCGACCGCTACCTCGCCGGCGAGGAGATCGACGTCGACGTGCTCGTCGCCGACCTGGAATCGGCGGTGGCGCGCGGCCACCTCCACCCCGTGCTCCCGGTGTCCGCGCCGTCGGCGGCAGCGCCCTGCGGCGTCGGCGTGGAGGAGGTGCTCGAGCTCGTCCTCCGCGGCTTTCCCTGCCCCGCCGAGCGGGAGCCGCTGCCCGTCACGCGCCCGGACGGGCGGCCCGACGACCCCGTGACCTGCGACCCCGAGGGCCCGCTGGTCGCCGAGGTCATCCGGACGACCACCGACCCGTACGTCGGGCGCCTCTCCCTGCTGCGGGTGTTCAGCGGCACCCTCCGGCCCGACGCGTCGCTGCACGTCTCGGGGCACGTGAGCCGCCGCTACCCAAAGGAGCTCAGCGGCTGGCACCCCGACCACGACTCCGACGAGAGGGCCGGGGCGCTCGCGAGCCCGCTCGGCGCGAGGCTGCGGCCCGTCGGGCACGCGGTGGCGGGCGACCTCGTGACGGTCGCGCGTCTGGCGGGCGCGGAGACGGGCGACACGGTGAGCAGCCGCGACCGTCCCCTGCTCGTCGCGCCCTGGCCGCTGCCCGAGCCGTGGCTCCCGGTGGCGCTGACCGTGCCGGGCGGCGAGGAGGAGAAGCTCGCGGCCGCGTGCGCGCGGCTGGTCGCGGAGGACCCCACCCTGCGCCTCGAGCGGAGCCCGACCGGCCAGCTGCTGCTGTGGTGCGTGGGCGAGGCCCAGGTGCAGGTGGCTCTCACGCGGCTCGCCGAGCGGCACGGCCTCGCGGTCACGACGCAGCCGGTGCGGCTGCCGCTGCAGGAGACCGTCGCGGGGCTCGGCACGGGCACGGGGAGATTGGTGAAGCAGAGCGGCGGCCACGGCCAGTACGCCGTGCTGACGCTCGAGGTCGAGCCGCTCCCCGCGGGGTCGGGGCTGGCGTTCGACTCGCGGATCACCGGCGGTGCGGTGCCGGCGGCGTACCTCGCGGCGGCGGAGCGAGGCATCCGCGCCCGAGCGGCTCGGGGGCTGCACGACGGGTGGCCCCTGGTGGACGTCAAGATCACCGCACTGGACGGCAAGACGCACTCCGTGGACTCCTCCGACCAGGCCTTCGCCACCGCAGGGGCGATGGCGCTCGAGGAGGCGTGCACCGCTGCGGGGCGGGTGCTGCTGGAGCCCGTGCTGGAGGTCGAGGTGAGGGTGCCGGCCGTCCACCTCGGCGCCGTGCTCGGCGACCTCGCGACCCGGCGGGCCCGGGTGACGGGCACGGACCCGTCGCCGGAGGGCGGGCCGATCGTCGTACGGGCGGAGGTGCCCGAGGCGGAAGCCCTGCGTTACGCCGCCGTGCTGCGCTCACTCACCCACGGGACGGCGTCGTTCTCACGGCGGCCACTGCGCCACGAGCCGGTGCCTCCGCAGGCGCGGGAGCGGGTGCTGGCGGGGGTGTGACCGGGCCGCACCCCCCGGTATGGGCTCGATCGCCGACGCCGGCGCCGCAACCGGCCCGAGCCTTCACGCGGTCCCGGCGGTCGGCGACTCCTCCCGGGACGCCACCATCTGCGCGATCCGGGCGAGCGCGTCCTCGACCGGGACGCCGTTCTCCTGCGACCCGTCGCGGAACCGGAACGACACCGCCTCGGCCGTCACGTCGTCGTCGCCCGCGATGAGCATCACCGGGACCTTGCCCTTCTGCGCCGTACGGATCTTCTTCTGCATCCGGTCGTCGCTGGTGTCGACCTCGACCCGGACCCCGCGGCGGCGCAGGCGCGCGGCCACGTCCTCGAGGTACGGCGCGTGCGCGTCCGACACCGGGATCCCGACCACCTGGACGGGCGCCAGCCACACCGGGAACGCGCCGGCGTAGTGCTCGAGCAGCACGGCGAAGAACCGCTCGATCGAGCCGAACAGCGCGCGGTGGATCATCACGGGGCGCTGCCGGGTGCCGTCGCCCGCCTGGTAGGTGAGGTCGAACAGCTCGGGCAGGTTGAAGTCGAGCTGGATCGTGCTCATCTGCCAGGTGCGGCCGATCGCGTCGCGCGCCTGCACGCTGATCTTCGGACCGTAGAAAGCGGCGCCCCCGGGGTCGGGCACGAGCGCGAGGCCGCTGGCGACCGCCACCTCCTCCAGCGTCCGGGTGGCCTGCTCCCACGCCTCGTCGGACCCGACGTACTTGTCGGGGTCGCGGGTCGACAGCTCGAGGTAGAAGTCGCTGAGCCCGTAGTCCCGGAGCAGGTCGAGCACGAACGTCAGCAGCGAGCTGAGCTCGGCGCGCATCTGGTCCTGGGTGCAGTAGATGTGCGCGTCGTCCTGCGTAAAGCCCCGGGCCCGGGTCAGCCCGTGCACGACACCGGACTTCTCGTAGCGGTAGACGGTGCCGAACTCGAAGAGCCGCAACGGCAGCTCCCGGTAGGAGCGGCCCCGTGCGGCGAACACGAGGTTGTGCATCGGGCAGTTCATCGGCTTGAGGTAGTAGTCCTGCCCGGGCTTGCGGACCTCGCCGTCGGGGCCGACCTCGGCGTCGAGGTGCATGGGCGGGTACATGCCGTCGGCGTACCAGTCGAGGTGACCGCTGGTGCGGAAGAGCTGCGCCTTCGTGATGTGCGGGGTGGCCACGAACTCGTAGCCGCCCTCCTCGTGGCGCCGGCGCGAGTAGTCCTCCATCACGCGGCGGATGACGCCGCCCTTCGGGTGGAACACCGCGAGTCCGGAGCCGATCTCGTCGGGGAACGAGAAGAGGTCGAGCTCCGTCCCGAGGCGCCGGTGGTCGCGCCTCTCCGCCTCCTCGAGCAGGCGCAGGTGCTCCTTCAGCGCGTCCTTCGACTCCCAGGCCGTGCCGTAGATCCGCTGCAGCTGCGGGTTGGCCTGGTCGCCG
Source organism: Actinomycetota bacterium (assembly GCA_030773395.1). Taxonomy (GTDB): domain Bacteria; phylum Actinomycetota; class Actinomycetes; order JALYNB01; family JALYNB01; genus JALYNB01. The sequence goes on along the minus strand of JALYNB010000350.1, from coordinate 1,426 downwards.
CGCCAGTACGCCGCCGCCACGCGGGTGAGCGTGAACGCCGGGATGTCGCGGGTGGTCGGCACATGCGGGCCGCGGCACAGGTCGGACCAGACCCGCTCGTCCCCCACGAGGTTGTCGTAGACGGTCAGCTCGGGGCCACCGGCCTCGACCGCCTCGTCGCCCTCCGCGCTGCCCTTCAGCCCGATCAGCTCGAGCTTGAACGGCTCGTGCGCGAGCTCCCGGCGCGCGTCGTCCTCGGCCACCACGCGCCGGGAGAATCGCTGCCGCTGCCGCACGATGTCGGACATGCGCTTCTCGAGGCGCTTGAGGTCGTCGGGGGTGAAGGGCTCCGCGGGCAGGAAGTCGTAGTAGAAGCCGTCGCGGACGGGCGGGCCGATCCCGAGCTTCGTGCCGGGGAAGAGGTCCTGCACGGCCTGGGCGAGCACGTGCGCGCAGGAGTGGCGGATGACCGCGCGCCCCTCCTCCGAGGCCGCGGGCACGGAGGTCATCCGGTCGCCGTCCTCCACGACGTACGCGAGGTCGCGCAGCGTGCCGCCGGTGCTGACCGCGCCGCCGACGGTGACGACCACCGCGTCACGCACGCCCACTGCCGTCAGGGCCTCGCCGGCGGTCGTGCCCTCGGCGACCACGGTTGGTTGGCCGTCGACGGTCAGGCGCAGGTCGGCCACGGTGCAGCACTCCTCGGGCGGGGCGGTGAGGCCCGTCGTGGCAACCGCTCCGGCTGCCGGGCGTGTCGACCCTATCCGGGCCCGAGGGGACGACTCGGCCTGCGCCGGTCGGGTGGAGGTGGGCGATACTGGTTTCGAACCAGTGACCTCTCGCGTGTGAAGCGAGCGCTCTCCCGCTGAGCTAATCGCCCGGGTGCGCCGGGATCGCCGGCGCGAGGCAGGACTCTACACGCCGCTTCGGCCGGAGCCGCAGCCCGACGGAGGGCGGCTCCGGCTCGGCTGGCGCGTCAGGCGGGCGTGCCGACGAGCAGCGGGGTGGAGGGGGTGGGCGGGGCGACCCGTCCGGCCTCCCGGCTCACGGCCAGCGCGGCCAGCCGGTCGGGGCCCAGCGTCACCGCCCCCACCTGCGCGACCTGCACGCCGTCGGCCGTCACGTCGAAGACGCCGACGGCCTGCGGGGCACCGCCCTCGGGCACCTGCCACAGCACGTAGGTGTCGGACTCCACGTCGTTGCGGTCGAGGCCGTCGACCACGACGTAGGCCTGCCGGCTCTCGTCGAGCAGCACCGCGGCGCTCGCGGAGCCCTCCTGGGGGGCCAGGCGCACGACCTGCGCGTCGGGGTCGGCCAGCCGGTCGAGCACCTGCTCGCGCAGGGCGACGGTGCGGGCCAGCTGGTCGCGGTCGGCGCTGATCGACGTGCTCCAGCCCGTCACCACCGCGAGGGCCGCGATGGCCGCCGCCGTGAGGAGCCACGGCAC
>JALYNB010000349.1 GCA_030773395.1 Actinomycetota bacterium | reverse complement strand
TCGAACAGGGAGCACTCCCAGAGCGCCGACTCGACGAGGGCCTCCGGCGTCGCCCGCCCGTGCTTGGCCAGCAGGCGCTTGTCGAGGCTGCCCGCGTTGACACCGATGCGGATCGGCGTCCCCGCGGCGCTCGCCGCGCGGGCGATCTCCCCGACCTTGTCGTCGAACCTCTTGATGTTGCCCGGGTTCACCCGCACGGCGGCGCAGCCCGCGTCGATGGCGGCGAAGACGTACCGCGGCTGGAAGTGGATGTCCGCGATGACGGGGATGGGGCTCTTGGCCGCGATCGCCGGCAGCGCGGCCGCGTCGTCGGTGTCGGGCACGGCGACCCGCACGATCTCGCAGCCGCTGGCGGTGAGCTCGGCGATCTGCTGCAGGGTCGCGTTGATGTCCGCGGTCTTCGTCGTCGTCATCGACTGCACGCTCACCGGCGCGTCCCCGCCGACCAGCACGCTGCCGACCCGCAGCTGCCGGCTCCGGCGACGCTCGGCGAGACGGGGCGCGGGCAGGGCGGGCATCCCCAGGGCGACAGCGGTCATGACGATGATTCTCCCATCCGCGACCGGAGAGGCGCTCGGCGTGCGGCGTTCCGCTCGTCACGCCATCCGGATGCCGCAGGGCGCCGTACCGGCGCGAGCCTTACCCGCACGGCCCGGCTCAGCCGGCGAACGGGTTCGCGATCGGGTTCACCAGGTCGGCGTAGACGAGCAGGCCCGACAGGCCGAACACCACGACGGCGACGGCCAGCGTGAGCGGCACGAGCCGGGTGACGTCGACCGGCCCGGGGTCGGGCCGGCGCAGCAGGCGGAACACGGCTGCCCGCGCCCGCTCGAACGCCAGCACGGCGATGTGGCCGCCGTCGAACGGCAGCAGCGGCGCGAGGTTGAGCAGGCCGATGAACACGTTCAGACCGGCGTAGAGGGCTACCGCCTCCGCCCAGAGGTCGGCGGCGACGGCCTGCCCGCCGAGCCGCGTCGCCCCGACGACGCTCACCGGGTCGCCGGCGGCCAGGTCCCGCTCCGCCCCCGCGGCGGCGGCGAAGATCGCGGGCACGCGGCTCGGGAGGTCGAGGATCGCCTCCCACGTCCGAGCGAACAGGTCGCCCGTGAACGCGACCGCCCCGCCCAGCCCGGAGACGACGCCGAACTGCTCCCGGTACGCCGGGGAGATGCCGAGCGCCCCGACCTCCTCGACCCGCTCGGGGTCGTCGAGACTCGGCCGCTGCGCCCCGACGAGGTCGACCCGGACCTCCCGGCTCTCGCCGTCGCGCTCCAGGAGCAGGGTCGCCGGCCCCGGCCCGGCCTCGCGGACCGTGCGGGCCAGCTCGGAGAAGAGCGTGACCGGCTGCCCGTCGACGGCGAGCACGCGGTCGCCGTACTCGAGCCCGGCCGCGACGGCGGGCGACGCCGGGTCGTCCGGCGAGCACTCCGAGCGGCCGGGCTCGAGCGGGATGCACGGGCTGACCTGCCCGACGACGGCCTGCGCGCGCTCGAGCTGGTCGGCCGAGCTGAAGGGGAGCCCGACGGTGAAACTCGCGCCCCAGAGCACGAGGAAGGCCAGCACGAAGTGCGTCAGCGAGCCCGCGGCGAGCACGGCCACTCGCTTCGGCCCCGAGAAGCGCCAGAACGCGCGCCGGTCGTCCTCCTCGGGGAGCTGCTCGAGGTGGGTCATCCCGACGATCTTCACGTAGCCGCCGGCCGGGATCGCCTTGAGGCCGTACTCGGTCTCGCCGCGGCGGAAGGAGAACACCTTCGGGCCGAAGCCGACGAAGTACTCCGTCACCTTCATGCCGAAGGCCTTGGCGGTGAGCATGTGACCGAACTCGTGCAGCATGATCGCCAACGCGATGGCGAGCGCGAAGCCGGTCAGGGCGAGGGCGTACACGGTCAGCAGCCTCCGACCGGGTCGGGGATGGGGTCGGTGGGGTTGCCGAGCCCGGCGAGGGCGGCAGCCAGGGCCCGGGCGTCCGCCTCGCTCGCCAGTACGTCGGCCAGCGTGGGCTCCGACTGCACCCCGGACCGGTGCGCGTCGACGACACGGGCCACGAGGTCGACGATCCCCGCCCAGTGCAGGCGGCCCGCGAGGAAGGCCTCGACGGCCACCTCGTTCGCCGCGTTGAGGACCGCGGGGAGCGTGCCGCCGGCTCGGCCGACCTCACGGGCGAGCGCCACGGCGGGGAACGCGTCGTCGTCCAGCGGCTCGAAGGTCCAGGTCGAGGCCGCCGACCAGTCCATGGCCGGCGCCGCCCCGGGCAGGCGGTCCGGCCACGCCAGGCCGAGCGCGATGGGCAGGCGCATGTCCGGCGGGCTGACCTGCGCGAGCGTCGACCCGTCGGAGAACTCGACCATCGAGTGCACCAGCGACTGCGGGTGGACGACGACGTCGATGTCGTCGTACGCGACGTCGAACAGCAGCGCGGCCTCGATCAGCTCGAGCCCCTTGTTGACCAGAGTGGAGGAGTTGACGGTGACCACCGGCCCCATCGCCCACGTGGGATGGGCCAGCGCGTCGGCGACGGTGACGCCGGCGAGGTCGTCGCGGGAACGGCCGCGGAACGGGCCGCCGCTCGCCGTGAGCACCAGGCGGCGCACCTCGTCGCGCCGGCCCCCGCGCAGGCACTGCGCGAGCGCCGAGTGCTCGGAGTCGACCGGCACGATCTGCCCCGGCGCGGCGGCCGCCTTCACCAGCGGGCCGCCGGCGACGAGCGACTCCTTGTTCGCCAGCGCCAGTGTGCTCCCGGCGCCGAGGGCGGCCAGGGTCGGGGCGAGGCCCACGGAGCCGGTCATGCCGTTCAGCACGACGTCGCAGGGCGTGGCCGCGAGCTCTGCGGCGGCGTCCGGACCGGCCAGGATCCGGGGCAGCCGGTAGTCGCCGCGGGACCAGCCGCGTGACTGCGCTGCGGCGTAGAAGGCCAGTTGCAGGTCCTGCGCAGCCGTCGCCTTCGCGACGGCGACCGCGTCCACGCCGAACTCGAGCGCCTGTTCCGCGAGCAGCCCGACCCGCTCGCCCCCGGCGGCCAGCCCCACGACCCGGAACGCCCCGCCGGAGGCGCGGACGACGTCCAGGGCCTGGACGCCGATCGACCCCGTGGAGCCGAGCAGGATGACGCTGCGTGTCACGTGGCTCCGACCGGCCGGACTACGCCACGTCCGCCGCGGCCAGCTGGCCGCAGGCGCCCGCGATCTCACGGCCCCGGGTGTCGCGGATCGTCGTCGACACCCCGCGGGCCTCGAGCCGCCGCGCGAACTCCTGCTGGACGTGCTTCGGGCTGGAGACGTCGGCGCTGCCCGGGGTCGGGTTCAGCGGGATGAGGTTCACGTGGGCAAGGCGCTTGGCGACGAGGCGGCCCAGCAGGTCGGCCCGCCAGGGCTGGTCGTTCACCCCGTTGATCAGCACGTACTCGACAGTGAAGCGGCGGCCCGTCGTCCGCGCGTACTCGGCCGCGGCGTCCAGCACCTCCGCCACCGGCCAGCGGGTGTTCACCGGCACCAGCTCGTCGCGCAGCTCGTCGTCCGGGGCGTGCAGGGACAGGGCGAGCGTCGTCTGCAGCCCCTCCGCGGCCAGCCGGCGGATCGCCGGGGCCAGGCCGACGGTGGAGACCGTGACGCTGCGCTGCGACAGGCCGAGCCCGTGCGGCTGCGGGTCGGTCAGGCGGCGCACGGCCTCGATGACGCGATTGTAGTTCGCGAGGGGCTCGCCCATGCCCATGAAGACGACGTTGGACAGCCGGCCGGGGCCGCCCGCGACCTCGCCGCCGGCCATGGCTCGTGCCGCTGCGACGACCTGCTCGACGATCTCCCCGGTGGACAGGTTGCGGGTCAGCCCGGCCTGCCCGGTGGCGCAGAACGGGCACGCCATGCCGCAGCCTGCCTGGCTGGAGACGCAGACGGTCGCCCGGTCGGGGTAGCGCATCAGCACCGACTCGACCAGCGTGCCGTCGACGCCCCGCCACAGCGTCTTGCGCGTGGCCCCCCCGTCGCAGGCGACGTGGCGGACGGGCTCGAGCAGCCGCGGCAGCAGCGCCTCCGCGAGCCGCTCCCGGGCGGCGGCGGGCACGTCGGTGAGCGCGCCCTCCGACAGCCGGGCGAAGTAGTGCCGCGACAACTGCTCCGCGCGGAAAGGCTTCTCCCCCAGGTCGGCGACGGCGTCGCGACGCTGCTGCGGGTTGAGGTCGGCGAGGTGACGGGGCGGTCGGCCCCTTCCGCGCACGCCCGGCCGTGGCGCGGGCTCGGCGAAGACGAGTCGGGGCCGCTCCCCCGCCTCAACCGGGGACGCCGGGACGGGCGTGCGGGCTCCGGAACCTGCCGGCACTCCTGCGGTGGTCATGACGCCTCCCATCGTGGCACGCGGCCGACGCGGGCCCGCGGAGCGGCGGACCAGGCAGTGCAGCAGTGCCGGGCGGCCCGGCATTCCCGGGTCCCGGTGCCGACGGGCTGAACGCGGCCTACGCGGGGACCGGCGCCGACGCCGACAGGAGCAGCCAGGCGACGGGGGCCGTCGGCAGGAGCGAGTCGAGCCGGTCCATGATCCCGCCGTGGCCGGGGAGCAGCGACCCCATGTCCTTGATGCCGAGGTCGCGCTTGATCATCGACTCTCCGAGGTCGCCCAGGGTCGCGGTCGCCACGACCGCGAGCCCGAACAGCAGGCCGTGCCAAACCGGGGAGCCGAACATCAGCGGGAGCATCAGGGCACCGGCGAGCGCGCACGCCGACGCCGAGCCCGCGAACCCCTCCCAGCTCTTCTTGGGGCTGACCGAGGGGGCCATGGGGTGCTTGCCGGCCAGCACGCCGGCCGTGTAACCGCCGACGTCGCTGCAGACGACGGTCGCGATGAACGCGACCACCCGCTGCGGCCCGTCGTCGGGCACGGCCAGCAGGACGGCGAAGCCGGCGCAGAACGGGGCGTACGTCGCGATCAGCGCGCTCACCCCGAGGTCGGCCACGGGCGCGCGCCGGGGCCGCCGTGGCACCGCGGGGCGCGCCGCCGGGG
>JALYNB010000348.1 GCA_030773395.1 Actinomycetota bacterium | reverse complement strand
GCCTGCTCCTCCGCGCGCAGCCGCGCCCGCTCCCCGACGTCCCCCAGCTCCCGGCGCTCGCGCTCGAGCTCCCGCAGGCGCTCGTCGAGCTCGCGCTCGCGCTGCCCCACCGCAGCGGAGCGCTCGTCGGCCACGCGCCGGCCGTGAGCGTGCACGAGGCCGGCGCCCGCGGCTAGCCCGACCAGCAGCCCGAACACCAGGAGGAGGACCTCCACGCCGCCCCCTCCCTCACCCGGCCGCGAGAGCTCCGGCCGCACACCACTGTGCGCCCGAGCCAGGCCACGCGCGACCAGGGCCGGGGGTCCCGCGGGTCCCACGGTCCCCGTCACTCGCGCGGCAGGAGCCCGTGTTCGCGGTGCGGCGGAGCGTGTCGTCGACTGTCGGTGCGGAGACTACTGCCGGCGCCCGAGCCTCCTGCGGCCCCACTGTCCAGGGGGGCGGACCTGTCTCGGGTCGTGCCCGTCGTCGAGGTCACGGACGTCGTCATCGCCGAGGAGGTCGTCCGCGACGTCCGCGTCTGGCACGGCCTCGGGGCCGTTCTCCAGGGCGCGCAGGACCGCCCGGGTGGCGAGGTCGGGCGGGTAGCCCCGGCGGAGCAGCATCGCGGTGAGCCGCCGCACGCGCACCTGGCGGTCCAGACCGGCGGTCGCTGCCGCCCGGCGCCGGGCCAGCGCGTGGGCGGTCTCCTCCTCGGCACGCTCGTGCAGCCCGCCGACCGCGAGCTCGACCGTCTCGGGCTCGACCCCGCGGCGGCGCAGCTCCTGGCCGAGCGCTCGACGGGAGAGGCCCCGTGTCGCGTGTCGCGACTGCACCCACTGGTCGGCGAAGGCGGCGTCGTCGACCCACCGCAGCTCCTCGAACCTGTCGAGGACGCGCTCCACCACCTCCTCGGGCAGGCCACGCTTGGCCAGCGCAGCCCTGAGCTCGGCTCGCGTCCGCGGTCGCGCTGCGAGCAGCCGGAGGCAGATGTCACGGGCGGTGTCGTCGGGCTCCCGCCCGCCCGCGCTCGCTCCCGTCACGGGGCTGGCCGTCCGGGCGGGGTCAGAAGTCGACAGGCGCGGGAGCCGTGACCTCGGCGTCGACCACCGGGATCACGCCGAGCTTCTCCTTGATCTTCTTCTCGAGCTCGGCCGCCAGGTCGGGGTTGTCGCGGAGGAACGCGCGTGCGTTCTCCTTGCCCTGGCCCAGCTGGTCACCGTCGTACGTGTACCAGGCGCCGGACTTGCGCATCAGGCCCTGCTCGACGCCGACGTCGATCAGCGACCCCTCTCGACTGATGCCATGGCCGTAGACGATGTCGAACTCCGCCTGCCGGAAGGGCGGGCTCACCTTGTTCTTCACGACCTTGACGCGGGTGCGGTTGCCCACCGCCTCCGACCCGTCCTTCAGCGTTTCGATCCGGCGCACGTCGAGCCGCACCGACGCGTAGAACTTCAGCGCCTTGCCGCCCGTGGTGGTCTCGGGCGAACCGAACATCACGCCGATCTTCTCGCGGAGCTGGTTGATGAAGATCGCCGTCGTGCCCGAGGCGTGCAGCGCCCCGGTCATCTTGCGCAGCGCCTGGCTCATCAGGCGGGCCTGCAGGCCGACGTGGCTGTCGCCCATCTCGCCCTCGATCTCGGCGCGCGGCACGAGGGCCGCGACTGAGTCGATCACGATGATGTCGAGGGCGCCCGACCGCACCAGCATGTCGGCGATCTCCAGGGCCTGCTCGCCGGTGTCGGGCTGGGAGACCAGCAGCGCGTCGGTGTCGACGCCCAGCTTCTTCGCGTAGTCGGGGTCGAGCGCGTGCTCCGCGTCGATGAAGGCCGCGATCCCGCCGGCCGCCTGCGCGTTTGCCACCGCGTGGAGCGCGACGGTGGTCTTGCCGGAGGACTCGGGCCCGTAGATCTCGATGACCCGGCCGCGGGGCAGCCCCCCGATGCCGAGGGCGACGTCGAGGGCGATCGAGCCCGTCGGGATGACCTCGATCGGGACCCGCGTCTCGTCGCCGAGGCGCATCACGGAGCCCTTGCCGAAGCTCCGCTCGATCTGGGCGAGGGCGGTGTCGAGGGCCTTCTCGCGGTCCTGTGCTGGCATGTGGTCACCCCGGTGTTCGTCGTGTCGTGCCGTCGAGGGCGACGCTAGGCACCGGGTCCGACAACTTCGGGCTCTGCGGCCCGGTTGTGGACGGACGGCCCTGCCCGCCGTACGACTGTGGACAGTAGCCCGAACGTCTGTTCGAGGACCACCACCGCGGCGGCGTGTCGCGCCCGCCCCTCAGCGCTCCCGCGCGGGGACCTCGAAGGCGTCGCAGACGGCCCGCCACACGGCCTTGGGGTCCGTCCCCGCCTCGATGGCCTCGTGGACGGTGCGGCCGCCCAGCTCGCGCAGCACCTGGTCGCGGGCGAGCGAGTCCGCGTAGGCGGAGCCGAAGCGGCGCTCCATCCGGGACCAGAAGTCGGTGAGGCGCACAGAGGCCAGTATCGAGGACCCACGGGCGGAGCATCTCCCCCGGAGCGCCGCCGGCGCGCTCTTGTCGGTGGCCGGGGCGACACTGCTCCCCGTGACCGACGACCGGGTGCAGGCCGCGCTGGAGGGGTTCTCGCCCGCGACCCGCGCGTGGTTCTCCAGCGCCTTCCCGGCCCCCACCGCGGCGCAGGCCGGGGCGTGGGCCGCGATCCGGGCGGGCGAGGACGCGCTGGTCGTGGCCCCGACCGGCTCGGGCAAGACGCTGGCCGCCTTCCTCCACTCCCTCGACCGCGTCGCGGCCGCGCCCCCGCCCGACGACCCGGCCCGGCGGTGCCGGGTGCTCTACGTCAGCCCGCTGAAGGCGCTCGCGTTCGACGTCGAGCGCAACCTCCGCGCCCCGCTCACGGGGATCCGCCAGGCGGCCGTCCGCCTGGGTCTGCCGGAGCCCGAGGTGCGCGTCGGAGTGCGCTCCGGCGACACCCCGGCCGACGAGCGTCGCCGCTTTGCCTCCGCGCCCCCCGACGTGCTGATCACGACGCCGGAGTCGCTGTTCCTGCTGCTGACCAGCCGGGCGCGGGAGGCCCTCTCCGGGGTGGAGATGGTCATCGTCGACGAGGTCCACGCCGTCGCGGCCACCAAGCGCGGCGCCCACCTCGCCCTCAGCCTCGAGCGGCTCGACGCGCTGCTGGAACGCCCGGCCCAGCGGGTGGGGCTCTCGGCCACGGTCCGGCCGGTCGAGGAGGTAGCGCGGTTCCTCGGCGGCGCTCGCCCCGTGCAGGTCGTCCAGCCGCCGGCGCAGAAGACCATCGAGCTGTCGGTGGTCGTGCCCGTGGAGGACATGTCGGGGCTCGGCGAGGGCACCGGGCTGCCGGCCCCTGGCGCGAGCGCGGCCGGCGCGGAGCAGCGGTCGTCGATCTGGCCCGCGGTCGAGGAGCGGGTTCTCGACCTCGTGGAGACCCACCGCTCCACGATCGTCTTCGCGAACTCCCGGCGCCTCGCCGAGCGGCTCTGCTCCCGCCTCAACGAGCTGGCCACCGAACGCGCCCTGCTCGCCGAGCAGGAGGGGGACGTCCCCGTGCCACTCGACGGGCCGCCCCCGGCCCGGCACCCGGCCGCGCTCGCCGGCCAGGCCGGCACGACG
>JALYNB010000347.1 GCA_030773395.1 Actinomycetota bacterium | reverse complement strand
AGGGCGTCCCAGGCAGGCGGTCGGGCGCGACCGCAGCAGCAGCCGTCGCCCGGTCCGCAGCGTGCCCCGCCGCCGCCCCCTGTCGCAGCGCCCGTCCGGGTGACGGGCCACCTGACGCTTCAGTCCGCCGCGCGTCACGCCGATCACACCACTGTCAATCACAGAGCGGACAGGAAAGGACCTGATCCGCACACGCGGCCCCTGGCACCCGGCCGATCCACGGAAGGGAAAGGACTCATCATGAGCACCAAGCGGATGCTCGTCGCCGTCGCCGTCGCCGGGGTCGTCGCAGCGGGCGGCGGCTCGGCCTTCACGGCCGGCAACTCGATCCCGAACACGGTCGCCGGTTACGGCACCTCGACGATCAGCGGCGCCACGGCGAACAGCATCGTCTACGGCTTCAGCGCCGACTCGACCCAGATCACGTCGGCCACGGTCGTCTTCGCCGGAAACCTCACGGGCAAGAACGTCAAGGCCGGGTTCGGCACGGGCGCCACGACGGCCTGCACGCTCGCCGCACACGACACGACCGCGAACTCGACGACCGCGACCTGCAGCGGCTTCACCCAGGACACCGCCACCGCCGCGTCGTTCAACGTCGCGGTCGGCTGAGGCAGTTGACCCCGGGTGGTAAGCCGGCCTCGCACCGGCTCACCACCCGCCCACCTCATGCACCCAGGTCGCCTCGTCGCGCTGCTGCTCGTCGCTGTCGCCTGGCTGACGCTCGCCCCCACGTCGGTCGGGGGAAGCACGACGTACCTGATCACGACCGGCATCAGCATGAAGCCGCGGATGTCGACCGGCGACCTGGTGCTGGTCCGCGACCGGCCGGAGTACCGGGTCGGCGACGTGGTCGCGTACACCAGCGCGCAGATCGGGTCTGTCGTCCTGCACCGCATCGTCCGTGCCGAGGACGGGCGCTTCGTCACGCAGGGCGACAACAACTCCTGGCTCGACCCGGACCGCCCGGCGCCAGACGAGATGATCGGCGCTGAGTGGGTGCACGTCCGCGGTGGCGGCAAGGTGCTGCGCGCCGTCGGACAGCCCTGGGTCCTCGGGCTCGTCGCCTTCGGCATCGTCGCGGCCGGCGGCACCGCCGCGCACCAGCGAAAGTGCAAGGGGAGGAGGAGGCCCGTGACGCCGGGCAACGTTCGGAGTGCATCCCGGCGCCCCCAGCCCTCGGAGTCCCTGCCACCCCCGCTGCAGACCGCGGCGGGGGTGCTCGCGGCTGTCGGCCTGGCCGGGGCCGCACTCGGCGGGATGTCCTGGACGAGGCCGCACGACACGCTGGTCAGCACGCCTTCGTCGTCCGCCACGGAGCGGATGACCTTCTCCTACTCCGCGACGGTGCCGCCCAGCGCGGCGTACGACGACACGACCGTCACCGCGCCCGAGCCCGTGTTCCGCCGCCTCGCCGACACCGTGGAGGTCTCCTTCCGCTACGCGGGCAGCGGTGTGGGCCGTCGCACGGTGAGCGTGGCTGCGGAGCTGTCGGCGTCCAACGGCTGGCGGTCGAGCGTGCCCCTCACCCGCCCGACGGAGGTGGCGGGCGCCGCGCACGAGGGCCGCGTCGTGCTCGACCTCGCCGCGCTCGACGACCGCGTGGAGGCGGCCGCCGAGGCCACGGGCATGCCCGTCGACGACGTGGGCCTCGCCGTCGTCCCGACGGTCACGACCGCCTCGGGCGAGGCGTTCGCCCCGCGCCTCGAGCTGGAGCTCACGCCGCTGCAGCTGCGGCTCGCCGCGGACGACGACGCGGCCCTGACGGTCGAGGACGCGCTGACGCTCCCCGGCGGCATGCGCCGCGAGCCGGCCACGATCGCCCTGCTCGGGCAGGAGCTCGGCGTCCGCACCGCCCGGATCGTGTCGATCCTGCTGCTGCTGGTGGGCGTGGTCGGGGGCCTGGAGGTCCGGGAGCGGGCCCGTCGTGCCGCAGCGCGCCCGGAGGCCGAGCGGATCCGGGACCGGTACGGCGCCCTGCTCGTCGACGTGTCCCCCGTCGCCCCGCCGCCCGGCCGTCCCGTCGTGGACGTGCCGGACTTCGCCGCGCTCGTGCGCATCGCCGAGCGGTACGGGCTCCTCGTCCTGCACTGGACGCGCAGCTCCACGGACACCTACGTCGTCCAGGACGAGGAGACGGTCTACCGCTACCGCACCGCCGGTGCGGCAGCAGATCCCGGGCCTGTCGTCGAAGCCTCGGACGTGCTCGCCGCCGAGGAGCACGACGGAACCGGCTCTGCACCCCGCGCGGCCGCGCAC
>JALYNB010000346.1 GCA_030773395.1 Actinomycetota bacterium | reverse complement strand
CGCCTGGACGGGCGGGCCCGTCCAGGCGTCCCCGGGTGGGAGCACGACCACCACGCCGTCGGTCGCCGCCGACGCGGTCCGCACGACGCGGTCGACGGCCCGGACGCCGGCCAGCTCGAGGTACTGCTTCCTCGCGCCGAACCGCGCGCCCTGCCCCGCCGACAGCACGATCGTCCAGGCCGACATCGCCACCCCCTGTCCTACCGGTCGCGGGTCAGTGCGCCGTCGCGAGGTCGCAAGTGTTCACCAGGTCATCCTTGGAGGGCATCGACACGTACCCGCTGGCGGGCGGCGCCTCGCCCTCCTCGACCCACTCCTCGAGGCGGGTGAAGGCGTCGCGGTAGCAGGGCAGGATCGGGCGCAGATGCCCGGGGAACAGCGGGACGAACCCGTCGACGTGCTGGCCGCCCTCGATGACGTAGACCCGGTGGTTCCGGGTGCGGTGCTGCTCGGCCACCAGCTCGGCGTACAGCTCGGTGTTCGGCACGAGCGGCGTGAGGCTGTCCAGCGTGCCGTGCACGGTGAGCATCGGGCGCCCCAGCTTGCCCGTCAGGGAGATCCGCTCGATCGCGTCCCGGACGGCCTCGGGCCGCGCGGCGAGGTCGTAGTCCGCGTCGCAGTTCGGCGTGCCCGGCTTGCAGAAGGGCACGCCCGCCTCCAGCGCGCCGTCGTACGACGGTCGAGCTCCTCGCGGTAGATGCGCTGCGTCAAGTCCCAGTGGACGCCGTAGTGCCTCTGCCAGAGGAACTCCGAGCCCTCGGCGAAGCCGGCGTCGGTGATGACCTGGCGGGCGTGCTCGTCGCCGGTGGCGGCGGACTCCGGGAACGCGCGCAGGGCCGGCGGGAGCATGGTGAGCAGGGTCGTCTCGGGGGTCCAGAGGACCCCCTCCCAGTCGACGCCGCCGTCGTACAGGCCGGGGCGGTTCTCCAGCTGCCAGCGCGTGAGGTAGCCGCCGTTGGACAGGCCGATCATGTACGTGCGGTCGGGGCGCTCGCCGTAGTGGCGCTGCACGACCCGGCGCGCGGCGCGCGCGAGCTGGGTGACGCGGTCGTGCCACTCGGCGATCGCGTCGCCCGGCTCCGCGCCGTCGCGGTAGAACGCTGTGCCCGTGTTGCCCTTGTCGGTGCTGACGAACGCGTACCCGCGGGCCAGCACCCAGTCGCTGATGACCCGGTCGTTGGCGTACTGCTCGCGCACCTCGGGCGCGCGCCGGTCACGACGAGACCGCCGTTCCAGTCGTGCGGCAGGCGGATGCCGAACTGGACGTCGTGCCGGCAGGGGCCCGTGGTGTCCGTGTTGGTCGCCGACGTGTCCGGGAAGCAGCCGTCCAGCTCGATGCCGGGGACGCCGGTCGGGTTCACGGTGCGCGGGTCGTGGAGGTTGGCCCAGTCGGCAGTGTCGGTGTGGACGCCTTGCTGCAGGCCGGCGGTGGTGAGGTCCACGAGGCAGGCGGCGCGCTGCGCCTCCGCACCCGGGACCCTGATGGCTCCGGCGGCGTGCTCGCAGGAGTCGGCGCTGGCCGCGGGAGGGGCGGCGGCGGCCGGGGCGACCGGCGCTGCGCGGCGAGCACGGCGGCTGCGGCCAGGCCCAGGACGGGTCGACGCATCGGGGGGGACCCTGTGGCGCTCGTCACCTCTGCCTGGAGCTCCGCCACGGGCGCGGCCGGCGCGCGTCCCGCACCTCGTCCAGCCGCACCAGGTCGAGGGCCTGCCCGAGCAGCAGCCACGCGAGCACGCCGCGAGCACGACCTCGGTCAGCCCGACGAACGACGCCACCTTCGCGCCCAGCAGCCGCCCCTGCGATGCCCGCGGCGTACGCGACGACGGCGGCGACCAGCGACAGCCCGAGGACGGGCAGGACCCAGCTGACCTACTCGCGGGTCAGCCGGGCGCCGCGTCGGGATGGTGCGCGCGCAGCCACTCCTCGGCCTCGGCGAGAAGTCGCGGCGTCAGACCGGTGTGCGCCGGGGGCGCCAGGGTGAGCGACGTGGTGTGCCCGGCCAGCCACTCCCGCACGGGCTGCTTCGTCCGCAGGTCGTCGTCGAGCCAGACGAACGGGCGGCTCGGGTCGGCGGCCACCAGCTCCAGGACGAGGTCGAACTTCCACCAGCGGCCCGTGAGCAGGGACGGGGCGTCCGCGCCCGCGACCTCGGCGTGGCTGGCCACCGCGGGGTCGGGGGCCGGCTGCACCTGCGCCGGCACCTCGTGCGCGACGCTGCCCACCACGGTCAGCGGGGGCAGGCCGACGAGTTCCCGCAAGGTCTCGTTGGCCTCGTCGCGCCAGGTGGTCAGCCACCGCACCTCGGCGAGCCCGGTCGCGTGCCAGCGGCGGATCGTGCCCGTGACCGTCGGGCTCCACAAGATCGGCCAGGTGCGGCCGCCGGCCCTCGCCCGACCCGACCGCCAGTCCTGCCAGACCGACGGGTCACCGCGCCCGCTGACCGCGTTGATGACACCGTCGACGTCGAGCAGCACGAACGGCACGCGCGACACGGGCGACGTGGGAGACACCGGAGACAGGGTCCGGCTCGGCGTCGGCTCCACTCGTCCTCCCCCGGGGCCGTCCTCGTCGTACGGCGCTGAACCGCGACCGGCGGGTGCATGCCCTCCCGGCCGGCACGACGCCTCGCCGGCCGGCTCGTTCCCGTGCGCAGGAGGGCTCAAGCCGGCGGGGATCGGTGCCGATGGGGGTCCCGTGGCGGCCCGGTCTCCCCTCCCCGTCCCCGCGAGCGGCTCCACGTCTGCTCCCGCAGCCCTCTACGCCGGCGTGCCGGCGGGTGCAGTGCCGACCGATCCGCTGCCGACGTGGTCCGCTCGGCGCTCGCTCCCGGTGCGCAGCGGCGGGATGCTCGCCTGGGTGCCGCCCGGGCGGGCCTTCCTCGACAGCGGACGGCTCCTGCACCTGCAGGTCGCGGTCGGTCTCGGCGCCACTGCCGCTCTCGCCGTCCTGTTCGTCCTGTACGCCCTGCTGCAGCTCGAGCCGCGCTTCCTCCTGCTCGCCACGCCGGCCGCGCTCGCGGCCGCGGGTGGCGGGGCGCTGGTGGACCGCCAGCTGCTGCGCGCCGACGGCCAGGC
>JALYNB010000345.1 GCA_030773395.1 Actinomycetota bacterium | reverse complement strand
TCCGACAGCAGCGCCTCGCGGACCGCGCCCCCCGCCGGACGCTGCCTACCGGCGGAGCGCCCTGCGCCGGGAGACCTGCTCGTGCTCCCCCGTCAGCCGGCGCTTGAGCGGGGCGGCGGGGGCGACGCGCCGCATCACCAGCGGCGCGAACCCGAGCCGGGCGTAGAAGCGGTTGGCGTCCCGGTCGCCCGGCGGCACACTCACCACGACCTGCTCCAGGCCCAGCTCCTCGGCCTGGGTCGCGGCCGCGGCGAGGAGCGCCCGGCCCGCCCCCCGGCGCCGGTGGCGGTCGTCGACGACGACGTGCGTCACGTGCAGCGCGGGGACTTCGAGCAGCGACGTCGCGGGCGCGCGCACGAAGATCGCCATGCCGAGCGGCTCGCCGGCGTCGCCGACCGCGAGCACCACGCGCCGCTCCGGGTCGTCGAGCGCCTGGGTGTAGAGCTCCGCCAGGGGCAGTCGCGCGGCACGGCGGGGCAGCGCCCCGGAGTCGCGCAGCGCCTCTCCGAAGCCGACGAGGACGGGGACGTCCTCCTCCCCCGCCTCCCGTACGGCGACCTGCGAGCGGGCTCGGGGCACGGGATCCTCCGGGACGCCGGTCGTCGTCCCACCCGGGCGCGGGCGGGGGTGGTCGGGCCTGCCGGCAGGCGGTCTACGCTCCGCGTGGCCCGGCCGAGCGTAACCCCGCGGAGGCGTCGCCCGCCCCGGTGGGAAGGGTCCGTACGCCTGATCGGAGGACCGGTGCTGCCCGGCGCGGGGACGCTGCTCAACGTCGTGACCGTGCTGCTCGGCGCGGCCGTCGGCGTCGCCCTCGGCGGCCGCCTCCCCGAGCGCACGAGGGACACAGTCACCAGCGGCCTCGGCCTCGTCACGCTGCTCATCGCCGGCCTCTCGGCCGCGGCCGTCGGCGACCCCGCGCTGGCGGCGGCCGTCGGCGGGTCGGCGACGGTGCTGGTCGTGCTGGGCTCGGTCGTGCTGGGCGGCGTCACGGGGTCGCTGCTGCGTCTCGAGGAGCGGCTGGAGGGCAGCGGCGCCGCCCTGCAGGCGCTGCTGACCCGCAGGGCGCCAGGGTCGGACCGCTACCGCTTCGTCGAGGGCTACGTGACCGCGTCGCTGGTGTTCTGCGTCGGACCGCTGACCGTGCTGGGCTCGCTGTCGGACGGGCTCGGCCGCGGCATCGAGCAGCTCGCGCTGAAGAGCACGCTCGACGGCTTCGCGGCGCTCGCCTTCGCCTCCTCCCTCGGCTGGGGCGTCGCCGCCTCGGCCGTCTCCGTGGCGGTCGTGCAGGGCACGCTCACGGTGGTCGGAGTGCTGCTCGGTGACCTGCTGCCCGAGGCGCAGGTCGCCGGGCTCACGGCGACCGGGGGGCTGCTGCTCGTCGGCGTCGCGCTCCGGCTGCTGCGCCTGTCGGCCGTGGCCGTGGGAGACCTGCTGCCGGCGCTGCTCGTCGCGCCCGCGCTCGTCACGCTCGTCGAGGCGCTGCGCGGCTGACGGCCGGCGGGGGCCCCGCGGGTCGCGAACCGGGCGCCGGGGCCCGACCGGGCGGAGAGTGGCAGACGGGTGGCCGGGTGTCCGCGTCACCTGCCGGAGACCCCGAATGCACTAGAGTTCCCGGCCACTGCCCAGCCAGCGCCGGGCTCCGGCGGGCCGGGCGGCGGGACGTCCACGGCCCGGTGTCGGAGGGCCTCATGCCCCTCCGACTTGCCCCTGCGACACCGAGGAGCACTGAGTGCCGACGCGAGTACCCCGTGTCGCGCCTACGGACACGCGGCGACCGTCACCGCCGGCTGGCGCCGGGACGACGACCGCGGGCCTCGCGGCCCGGGTGGCCGCGCTGCTCGCGCTGCTCTGCGGGGCCCTCGTGCTCGCGGTGGCGCCTGCGAGCGCCGGGGAGGCTCCCGCCGCTCCCCAGGGGGTGCGCGGGACGCTCAACAACGAGGGCGAGCGCGTGCCCGGGGTGACCGTGCGCGTCGAGCGCGACGGCGAGGAGGTCGCGACCGCCGTCAGCGACGAGGAGGGCCGCTTCGAGGTCGAGCTGCCCGAGCCCGGCCAGTACCGCGTGGTCCTCGACCTCGAGACGCTGCCCCAGGGGGTGGCGCCGCGCGAGGAGGGCGGCGACGTCCGGGAGGTGATGGTCCGGCCGGGCAACTTCTCCCCGGCCCTGTTCCCGCTCGGCGAGGGCACGGCCGCGACGACCGGCGCGCTCGGCCGTGCCCCGCAACTGCTCGTCGGCGGGCTGCAGTTCGGCCTGGTCATCGCCATGGCCGCCATCGGGCTGTCGCTGATCTTCGGCACCACGGGCCTCACGAACTTCGCCCACGGCGAGATGGTGACCGGCGGTGCGCTGCTCGCCTTCGTCTTCAACGTCGGGCTGGGGCTGAACCTCATCCTCGCGACGGTGCTCGCCGTCGCCCTGGGGGCGCTGCTCGGGGGCCTGCTCGACCGGGGCCTGTGGCGACCGCTGCGCCGGCGGGGCACGGGGCTCATCGCCG
Organism: Actinomycetota bacterium; assembly: GCA_030773395.1. Taxonomy (GTDB): domain Bacteria; phylum Actinomycetota; class Actinomycetes; order JALYNB01; family JALYNB01; genus JALYNB01. Next base: position 2,930 of record JALYNB010000345.1, on the reverse strand, counting down.
CGCTGGTGGTGAGCATCGGGCTCGCCCTGCTCCTGCGCTTCACCTACCTCTACTTCTTCGGCGGCGGCTCGCGCTCCTACGCGCAGTACGCCACCCAGCGGCCCCTCGAGATCGGCCCGCTCACCATCCCGCCGCGCGACATCGTGATCATCGTGGTCTCCGTGCTCGTGCTGGTCGGCGTGGGCCTCGCCCTGCAGCGCACCCGGATCGGCAAGGCGACACGGGCCGTGGCCGACAATCCTGCCTTGGCAGCGTCGTCGGGGATCGACGTGGAGCGGGTCATCAACATGGTGTGGGTCTTCGGGGCCGGCCTCGCGGTGCTCGGCGGCGTCTTCCTCGCCCTGTCGCAGCAGGTGGGCTACCTGCTGGGGTTCAACATCCTCCTGCTGCTGTTCGCCGGGGTCACCCTGGGCGGCCTCGGCACCGCGTACGGCGCACTCGTCGGCAGCCTCGTCATCGGCGTCTTCACCCAGCTGTCCACCCTGGTGATCCCCGCGGAGCTGCAGAACGTGGGCGCGCTGCTCGTCCTCATCCTCATCCTGGTCTTCCGCCCGCAGGGGATCCTCGGGCGCGCGGAGCGCATCGGATGACAGCGGAGCGGCCGAGCGCGCAGCCCCCGGCGGGGTCCCTCCTCGCCTCCTCCCAGCCCTCCCGCCCGACGAAGGGGTCCGCGTGGACTTCGGCGTGATCCTCGACAACACCCTGAACGCGCTGCTCAACGCGGAGGCGCTCTACCTGGCGCTGGCAGCCATCGGCCTCAACGTCCACTTCGGCTACACCGGGCTGCTGAACTTCGGCCAGGTCGGCTTCCTCGCGATCGCCGCCTACGGCCTGGGGGTGGGCGTCACCTACCTGGGCCTGCCCTTCGGCGTCTCGGTCCTGCTGGGACTGGCATTGGCGGTGCTGTTGGCGCTGCTGCTCGGCATCCCGACCCTGCGCCTGCGTGCGGACTACCTCGCTATCGTGACGATCGCCTCGTCGGAGGTGATCCGGCTGATCGCACGCTCGGCCGTGATGCGCGACGTCACCGGCGGGTCCTCGGGCCTGTCGGGCTTCGCGTCCGGCTTCTACGACCTGAACCCGCTGGCGCCGGGGACCTACGGCTTCGGGCCGTTCCAGTACAACGAGGGGCGCACCTGGCTGCTGCTCGTCGGCTGGACGCTGGTCCTGCTCGGGTCGCTGCTGACCTACCTGCTGATGCGCAGCCCCTGGGGCCGGGTGCTCAAGGCCATCCGGGAGGACGAGGACGCCGCACGCAGCCTCGGCAAGAACGTCGTGGGCTACAAGTTGCAGTCGCTCGTGCTCGGCGGCCTGTTCGGGGCACTCGCCGGGTTCGTGTTCGCCCTGGCGAACTCGTCTGTCCAGCCCGACAACTACTCGACGCAGCTCACGTTCTACGCCTACACCGCCCTGATCCTCGGCGGTACGGCGAGGATCGCCGGGCCCGTGGTGGGCTCGATCCTCTTCATCGGCCTGTTCGTCCTGCTGGAGAACACGCTCGTCCAGTCGATCCGGGCGGGCATCATCCCGGAGGCCGTCATGAACGCCAACCAGGTCGGCATCGTCCGCGGGATGCTGGTGGGGCTGGGCCTGATGCTGCTGATGATCTTCAGGCCTCAGGGTATGTTCGGTGACCGGAAGGAGCTGGCCCTCGATGCCCGCTGACACGACCGCCGGCACGGGGGCCGGGACCCGCACCGGAGCGGCGGCCCTGGCCGAGGTGGAACCACGCCCGGGCGTGCCCAAGCCCGACCCGATCCTCGTCGCCGACGGCGTGCGCCGGCGCTTCGGCGGCCTGACCGCCGTCGACGTCGACCACCTCGAGGTCCAGCGCGGCGCGATCACGGCCCTCATCGGCCCGAACGGCGCTGGGAAGACCACGTTCTTCAACCTGCTCACCGGCTTCGACTCACCCGACGAGGGCGACTGGGCCTTTGAGGGGCGCAAGCTCAGCGGCGTCCCGGCCCACAAAGTCGCGCGCATGGGCATGGTGCGCACGTTCCAGCTCACCAAGGCCCTCGCCAAGATGACCGTGCTGGACAACATGCGTCTCGGCGCCACTCGGCAGCGGGGGGAGAACTTCTTCCGGGCCCTCGTGCCGGCCCTGTGGCGAGGGCAGCTCGAGCAGGTCGACGAGCGCGCGCACGACCTGCTGCGGAGGTTCAAGCTCGACGCCAAGCAGGCGGACTTCGCCGGCAGCCTCTCCGGCGGGCAGCGCAAGCTGCTGGAGATGGCTCGGGCGCTCATGGTCGAGCCCACGATGGTGATGCTCGACGAGCCGATGGCGGGGGTGAACCCCGCCCTCACCCAGTCGCTGCTGGGCCACGTGAAGGACCTGCGAACGCAGGGGATGACGGTGCTCTTCGTCGAGCACGACATGGACATGGTGCGCGACATCAGTGACTGGGTGGTCGTCATGGCCCAGGGTCGGGTGGTGGCCGAGGGCCCGCCCGACACGGTCATGGCCGACCCGGCGGTCATCGACGCCTACCTCGGGGCGCACCACGACGCGCCCCTGTCGGCCGAGGAGGAGGCGGAGCAGCTCGCCGCCGCCGAGGCCGAGCTCGACGCCTCGGCCGGGAGGACAGCATGAGCACCCGGATCCCGGAGCCCGGGAGCAGCGCGGTCCGCACCGGCGGCCCGGCCTCCACTCCGCTGAGCCGGGCGAAGGCCGACGCCGAGTCGGCGCGGGACCGCCAGGCCGCGGCCGCCCGCGAGCAGCACCTCGCGGAGGCCGAGGGCGCGCTCGTCCGGGTCGACGACCTCGTCGCCGGCTACATCCCGGGCGTCAACATCCTCAACGGCTGCGACCTGTACTGCGCGCAGGGCGAGCTCGTGGGCATCATCGGCCCGAACGGCGCCGGGAAGTCGACGCTGCTCAAGGCCCTGTTCGGCCTGGTCACGATCCGCAGCGGAACGGTCAGGCTCGC
>JALYNB010000344.1 GCA_030773395.1 Actinomycetota bacterium | reverse complement strand
GTGTGGCGGCGTCCGGGACGACCGCCACGAGCCGCTCCGGGCTCCCGCCCGCGTCCGCGCCCGCCCGGACGACGGTCACGAGGCGGCCTGCGTGGGGTCGTGCCAGATGTGGCTGCGGTACGGGGGGCGCTCCGCCAATCCCGGCACGCCCGTGGCGGCGCTGAGCGCGTCGGCGTACACCTGGTCGGCGTCGAGGCGCCGCATCTCCTCCGCCAGCAGGTCCCCGACGTCGCGGTCGGCCAGTGGCAGCTCGCGGTCGGTCGTCCCGGGTCGCCGGAGCACGGCCGTGCCGCCGCGCTCCCGGACCAGTTGCACAGTGCCCGTCTGCCCGTCCGGCTGCTCGACGTCGATCTCCACGGAGGCGACCCCCCGTCCGCGCGCTTCCAGCAGTGCGACGTCGACGCTGAGCCGCGACCCTAGCCACCCCGCCAGCAGGGCTGCAGTGGCGGTGCGCGGCTGCGCGGTGACACGGCCGGCGACCGGCCGGCCCGGCGGGGTGTCGAAGGCCGAGGCGAGGATGCTGCGCCAGTACGTCGTCCGCGTCCACGCCAGGTCGGTGTCGCCCGGCGCGAAGTCCTGCGCGCGGGTCGTGAGCGCGTCCAGCGGGTCGTCGGTGACGTCGCAGTCGGTGATCCGTCGGTCGGCGAGGACGCCCAGGGGGTCGTAGGCGATCTTTTGCGGGGGGTCGCCGTGCCACCAGGTGATGACCGGGGTGTCGGGCGCCAGCAGCGGCAGCACGACGCTCTCGGCGTGGGCCCCGAGCCGCCCGTACATCCGCAGCACGACCGCCTCGCCGGGGCCCAGCCTCCCGCCGATGGTCACCTCCGCGTCGAGCCGCGGTGCGGGGGCGTCGAGCTGGCGCCGGACGACGACGAGCAGGCGGCACGGGTGGGTGGCGCTCGCCTGCACCGCAGCGGCCTCGGCCTCGGCGATGCCGTTCTCGCGTGCCACGACGACGAGCGTCAGCGCGAGCCCGCTCGCCACGGCGCCGGCCTGGCGCCGCTCGGCGGACAGGGCTTTCACGACGGCGGAGCCCGTGGTGTCCCAGAGCGTGGTCACGGGCGCCGCCAGACCCGACCGTCGCGGCGGAGCATCTCGTCGGCACCCGATGGGCCCCAGGCGCCCGCGCGGTAGCGCTCCGGCGCGCCTCCCGCGGCCCAGTGCGCGATGACCGGGTCGACGGTGCGCCAGGAGGCCTCGACCTCGATGTTGGTGGGGAACAGCGTGGCGTCACCGAGCAGGACGTCGAGCACGAGCCGCTCGTAGGCCTCCGGTGAGGACTCGGTGAAAGCCTCGCCGTACAGGAAGTCCATCGACACGTCGCGTACCTCCATCGCCGAGCCCGGTACCTTCGACCCGAACTTCAGCGTCAGCCCCTCGTCGGGCTGCACCCGCACGACCAGCTGGTTGTTGCCCAGCTCCTCCGTGTCGGTGGCGTCGAAGGGCAGGTGCGGCGCCTTCTTGAACGACACCGCGATCTCTGTTACGCGGCGGGGGAGCCGCTTGCCCGTGCGTAGGTAGAACGGGACGCCGGCCCAGCGCCGGGTCTCCACCCCGAGGCGGAGGGCGGCGAAGGTCTCCGTGCGGGAGCCGGGCGGCACGCCCTTCTCCTCGAGGTACCCGGGCACCCGCTCGCCCGCCAGCCACCCCTCGGTGTACTGGCCCCGCACGGCGTGCCGGTCGAGGTCGGCCGGCAGCGACAACGCGCCGAGCACCTTCTCCTTCTCCGTCCGGATCGCCGCCGCGCTGAAGCTCACGGGCTCCTCCATGGCGGTGAGGGCGAGCAGCTGCAGGAGGTGGTTCTGCAGCACGTCCCGAGCCGCCCCGGCGGCGTCGTAGAACCCGGCCCGACCACCGATCCCGACGTCCTCGGCCATCGTGATCTCGACCGCGTCGACGTGGTGGTTGTTCCAGACCGGCTCGAACAGCGCGTTCGCGAAGCGCAGGGCGAGCAGGTTCTGGACGGTCTCCTTGCCGAGGTAGTGGTCGATCCGGAACACATCCTGGGGCGTGAACACCTCGTCGACGAGGGCGTTGAGCTCCTGGCCGCTGCGCAGGTCGGTGCCGAACGGCTTCTCCACGACGACGCGCCGCCAGCCCCCGCGCGCCCCGTTGTCCGACAGCCGAGTGCGCTGCATCTGCTTGAGGACGACCGGGAACGCCGCCGGCGGGATCGACAGGTAGAAGGCGGCGTTGCCCTGGATCCCGTGGGTCGTCTCCGCCTCGACCAACATGTCCGAGAGCCGGTCGAAGGCCTCGTCGTCCTCGAACGATCCCGGGTTGAAGCGGATCGAATCGGCGAGGCGGCGCCACACGTCCTCGCGGAACTCCGTGCGGGCGCCCGTCTTCGCGGCCTCGTACGCGAGCGACTCGAAGTCGCCGTCACCCCAGTCGCGCCGGGCGAACCCGATGAGCAGGAACCCCGGCGGGAGGAGGCCGCGGTTGGCCAGGTCGTACACCGCGGGGATGAGCTTCTTGCGCGCGAGGTCGCCGGTCGCGCCGAACACCACGAGCGCGCAGGGGTCGGGCACGCGGGACAGCCGCCGGTCCCGGGGGTCGCGCAGCGGGTTGACGTGGATCTCGCCCAGCGGGTTCACGGTGCCGTCCCCCTCGGGGTGTCGTCGGCCACGGCCCGGAGCAGGTGGTCGAGACCGGAGCGCCGGTCGTTGAGGTGCAGACGCAGGACCGGTCGGCCGCGGCCCAGCAGCCCGCGGACCTCGGCCAGGGCCTCGGCCTGCTGCAGGCGCCCGAAGGTCGTCGGGCGCTCCGGCACGTCGAGGTCGTCGGCGGGCTCGCCGGTCACCTGCAGGTGCACGTCGGTCGGGGGAGCCCCCTGTCGGGGCGGCCCCGGCTGGGGTGGCCGCGGCCCCCACGCGAACGTCACGGGGTGGGCCAGCTGACCCGCCAGCGCCGTGCGGAGCCGGGCCGCCTCGGCGTCGGCGTACCGGTCGAGGTGTGCGCGGACGGCGAGGTGCCCGCCGATGGGCACCGACGCGAGCAGGGCGGCCAGGGCGGATCGCAGGTCGGCGGCCTCGCCTAGGAGCCCGCCCTCGTCGTGCACCTGCACCGGGCCGTCCACCAGCGCGGGCGGAGACTCGGCGGCGCCGTCGGCGAGGACGGCGGCCACCTCCCGCTCCGCGAGCCGGGGGTCCGGCTGGTCGAACGGGTCGGCCCGCAGGACCCGGGCGGCGACGGCGGTCGCGTGCTCCCACAGCAGGAGCTGGGCGCCGAGCGGGCCGGTGACGCGGGTGCCGTGCTCGGGGTCGGCGGTCCCCCCGGCGCCGCTGGCCCCGCCGGGACCGCCGAGCAGGACCAGGTGGGTGTCGGCCTGCCGCTCGGTGCCCGGGGCGTCGGGCGACTCCACGACCACCGGCACCAGCCCGCGGCCCTCCTGGCCCACGCTCCCGCCCAGCAGTGCCTCGACCCACCGGGCGAGCCCGGGGGCGGCGTCCCCCTCGGGCGCGAGGACCACCTTGTCGCGGCCGGACACCCCGGCGCCGCCGAGGGCGGCCCCGAGGGCGAGCCCGGGGCCTGCGTCGTCGGCCAGGGTCGGGAGCAGGACCGCGGCCTCGTCGAGCAGGGTTGCGCAGTCGGCGCCGGCCAGCGCGCACGGCACCAGCGTGGCGGCGGACAGCGCGCCGAACAGGTCGCCGATGTCGGGGTCGGTGGGCAGGACGGCCCGGAACCCCGCAGCGGCGGCGGTCTCCGCCAGCGGGCTACCCGGCTCGGCGACCGCCACGAAGCGCCGGCCGACCTCTTCGGGGGACGCGCCGTCGCGCCGGAACGTGTCGGCGAGCGCGCGCTGCAGGCTCTCCAGATCGGCCCTCGGCCCCGTCGTCGGCGTCACGACGACCACCGTGCGGCGCGGCTCGGCCAGCGCCACCCTGACCCGCGCCGGGTCGGGGGTGTCGACGACCACGAGGTCGACGCCGGCAGCCGCCGCGACGGTCTCCGCCGCGAGGGCCGAGCTCCCCCGGCCCAGGAGCACCACGCGGTCGAGACCCTCGGCGAGGAGCTCCTGCCGGAGGGTCCCGAGGCGCGGGAGCAGCGACGGCGACGACTCGGGGAGGTCGAGCCACCCCAGCCGGGCGGTGGCCTCGGCCGCGACCTCGGGGCCCCAGAGCGTGGGGTCCTTGCGGGCGAGCGCGGCGGCGACCCCGTCCTCGACGAGCCCCGCCAGGGCGGTGTCGCGGGCCGCGAGCACGGCGACGCCGCGCGTGCGCACCCGGACCCCGGCGACTTCGGCCGGCCGGTCGTCGAGCCCGGGAACGTCCGGGAGCCGGGGACGCCGTTCCGGGTCGTCGGCGTAGCCGTCCTCGCCCGGGGCGGTCGGGGGGAGGAGCGCCGGGGTCGTGCCGACACCGTCGTCGGAC
>JALYNB010000343.1 GCA_030773395.1 Actinomycetota bacterium | reverse complement strand
GCGGCGACCTCGCCGGACGGGGCGCGGCGCACCGCGTGCACCCCGCCGAAGTAGAGGTCGCGGGCGGGCCAGGTGTTGACCGGCCAGCGGTCCTCCAGCCTGCGGAGCGCCTCCTCGTCGAGGCCCGGCTCGACTTGGAGGCGCTCCCGGTCCCAGTGCATCCGCGGGGCCAGCACGGCGTCCGCCAGCGGCATCCCGCCGGCGACGAGGTCGTGCAGCACGCATGCCAGCGCGCTGCGGATCCGCTCGCTGCCCCCGCTGCCGAGCCCCACGACCCCGCCGTCCGCGGTGATCACCACCGTGGGCGCCATCATCGACCCGATCCGCACGCCCGGGGGCGTGCTGTGGAAGCCGCCCGGGTGCAGGTCGAGCTCGCCCATGACGTTGTTGAGCTGGATGCCGGTGCCCGGGACGAAGCAGCCCGAGCACGAGCCGTTGGAGGTCGTCATGGCCGCCACGCCGCCGTCGGCGTCCACGGCACTGACGTGGGTGGTGCCGCGCGAGGTCAGCGGCCCCGGGCCGGCCTGCGCGCCGCCCCCCGCTGCGCTGCACTCCAGCGCGGTGTCGGTGACGGTCGGCTCCGCCAGCGTCCCGGCCGCCAGCCCGCGGTGACGCTGCGACATCCGCACCAGCACCTCGGCGAGCACGGCGACGTCGGCGCCGCCCGTCCCGGGAGCCCGCGCAGCCCCGGCGGCCCGGTCGAGCTCGCCGAGGGCCCAGACCACGAGGCCGCCGCCGAACGAGGGCGCGGGGTTGGTGGCCAGGCGCGTCCCGGCGTACGACCCCACCAGCGGCGACCGCTCCACCACCCGGTAACGCTGTAGGTCGTACGGCGTGAGCAGGCCGCCCCCCGCGCGCATCGCCTCGGTCAGCGGACCGGCCACCGCGGGGTCGGCGAAGCCGCCCAGGCGGCCTGCTGCCACCCCGCCGAGGAACTCCCCGAGCAGGGGGTTGCGCACCCGGTCGCCCGCACGCAGGAGCCTGCCGCGGGGCGCGACCACCGCTCGCCCGTCCGGGCTCATCGAGAAGATCTGCTCGAGCATCTCCAGCAGGGCGGCCTGGGCCGGGTCGAGCACCACCCCGTCGAGGGCCATGCGGCGGGCCGGCTCGACGACTGCCGCGAGTGGCAGTCGGCCCCATCGCCGATGTGCGGTGAGGTAGCCGTCGAAGCACCCGGGCACCGCGACCGATCCCCACCCGGCGTGGAACTCCTGCACCGCCCCGGCGAACCGCACGGGGACGGCGACGAAGTGCGGCTCGGTGTCGGCCCCGACGAGCCCGGAGCCCGGGGCGTCGACGAAGAAGTCCAGCAGATGCTCGCTGCCGTCGGGCGTGCGGACGAGGAGGAACCCCCCACCGCCGAGGCTCGACAGCCCGGGCTCGGCGACGGCGGCCGCGAAGCCCGCGGCCACGGCCGCGTCGACCGCCGAGCCGCCCTGGCGCAGCACCGTCTCCGCCGCTTCGACCGTGTGCGGGTTCCCCGCGGCGACGGCCGCCCGCGGACCTGGGCGCCGGACCGGCGTGGTCAGACGACCTCCAGGCGGACGTCGACGTTGCCCCGGGTGGCGCGGGAGTAGGGGCAGATCGTGTGGGTCTTCTCCATCACGGCGCGGGTCTGCTCGGCGTCGAGCTTCGGCGCGTGGGCCAGGAGGTCGACGGCCAGGTCGAAGTCGGTGGCCCCGGACTTGTCGAAGTGGACCCGGGCGGTGACGTAGGCGCCCTGCAGGGAGTCCGCGGCGAGCCCGAGCTCCTTCACGCCGTACCGCATCGCGCTGTGGAAGCAGGCGGCGTAGCCGGCCGCGAACATCTGCTCGGGGTTGGTGCCGGGGCCGCCGTCGCCGCCCATCTCCGCCGGTCGGGACAGCTCCAGGTCGAGCCGGTCGTCGGAGGACACCACGGTCCCGGTCCGCGGCCCGTAGGCGGTGGCCTCCGCCGTGTACAACCTCGTCACGCTCGTCCTCCCGGTCTCGGCGGCTCCCGCAGCGTGCCCGCTACTACCCCGGTGCGGCCTCCGGAAGCCGTACGGGGACGGCGGAGGGCGGGGACTCGGGGCCGGTCTCCGTGGGAACCATGCCTGTCCGGGCACGAGCCCGGTTAGCGTGGGTGGGTGAGCGAGGACGCACGCGAGTTCGACGTCGTGCTGCTGGGCGCGACCGGCTTCACCGGACGGCTCACGGCGGAGCGGCTCGCCGCCCGTGCCCCCGCCGGGCTGCGCTGGGCGGTGTCGGGCCGCGACCGACGTCGGCTGGAGGGGCTCCGGGAGCGCCTCGGCGTCGACGTCGGGGTCGTCGTGGCCGACACGCGCGAACAGGTCTCGCTGCGGCGGCTCGCGGAGTCCGCGCGTCGTCGCCACGACGGTCGGGCCCTACCTCCGGTACGGCGAGGGCGTGGTGGAGGCGTGTGCGCTCGCCGGTACCGACTACGCGGACCTGACGGGCGAGGCGGAGTTCGTCGACCGGATGTACGTCCGGCACCACACCACCGCGCGGCGCACCGGGGCCCGACTCGTGCACGCGTGCGGCTTCGACTCGGTGCCGCACGACCTCGGCGTGCAGCTCACCGTGGAGAGGCTGCCCGAGGGGGTGCCGCTGCGGGTCCGCGGCTACGTGTCCGCGAGCGGCCTGTTCTCCGGCGGGACGCTCGACTCCGCGGTCACCGTGCTCTCGCGGCTGCGCCAGGCGGCGCAGGCGCACGCCAGCCGCCGGAGGGCGGAACCGCGCGACCGCGCCCGCCGCGTCCGCGTGGTGCCGGGGTGGACGGGCTACGAGCCGGCGCTGCGCTCGTGGGTAGTGCCCCTGCCCACCGTGGACCCGCAGGTGGTGGCCGCCAGTGCCCGCGCGCTGCCCCGCTACGGCCCGGACTTCACCTACAGCCACCAGGCCGCCGTCGCCAACCCGGCGGTCGTCGCGGCCCTCGGCCTGGGGGTGGCCGGGGCCTTCGCGCTGGCCCAGCTGCCGCCCACGCGGCAGGCGCTGCTGCGGCTCCGGCCGTCCAGCTCGGGGCCGTCCGAGCGGCAGCGGGCTGAGGGCTGGTTCCGCGCGCGGTTCGTCGGTGAGGGCGGGGGGCGGCGCGTCGTCACCGAGGTCTCCGGCGGCGACCCGGGGTACGGCGCGACGTCGACGATGCTCGCCGAGGCGGCCCTGTCCCTCGCCGGCGACTCGCTGCCGGTCACCAGCGGGCAGGTGACGCCCGCGGTCGCCATGGGGGAGGCCTTGCGGGCCCGCCTCGCCGACCAGGGCATCCGCTTCGAGGTGCTCGAGGAGGGAGACGGGTCGGGCGGCATCCTCGACGCCTGGGCCCCTGCCCGGGCAGCGTGGGCCGCGGTGTGAGTGCCGGGTCGGCGAGCGCCGACGCCCGGGAGCCGGGCGCCAGGCGGGTGGCTCTGGTGGCCGGCGGCACGGGTGCGGTGGGGGAAGGCGTCGTACGGGCGCTGGCCGGCGCCGGCGCCGACGTCGTCGTCCCGAGT
>JALYNB010000342.1 GCA_030773395.1 Actinomycetota bacterium | reverse complement strand
GCGGGCGGCCGCGCGGGAGCTCGCCGAGCGCGACCCGGCGCTGGCCCGCGACCTGCGGATCGGCCGCCCCGACCTGCCCCACCCGTACGACGACGGCGGGCTCGTCGACGTCAACTCCGCCCCTGCGGCGGTCCTCATCACCGAGCTCGGCCTGTCGGACTCGGAGGCGGCGAAGGTGGTCCGCGTGCGTGAGCACCTCGGCGCCTTCCGCACGTGCGACGACCTCGTGATGCTGGCGGGCCTGGGGCAGCTGCAGGTGGACCGGCTGGCCGACCGGCTGGTCGCCGTCCGCTGACGCCTCCTCCCCACCGCTCCCGGCGCGCCGAGGGTCGGGGACCGCGCAACGGGGCACCAGGGGCGCATGGACCTCTCCGTACTCGTCGACGAGTTCCTGCCCGGTCCGGGTGGGGCACTCGACCGCCTCTCCCTCGCCGTGCAGGAGTCCCTCGCCGCCCTCGTCGAGACCGACGTCGGCAAGCCGATCCACAAGCTCCTGCACGGGAACGAGTGGCTCGGCCACCCCGCCCACGCGATCATCATCACGATCCCCGTCGGGGCCTGGTCGGTCTCGGCCTGGTACGACCTGCGCTCGTGCTTCTCGGACGACCCCCGCTTCGACGCCGCGGCCGACGCGAGCCTGCGCGTGGGGATCATCGGCGCACTCCTCGCCGTGGCGACCGGCGCCTCGCAGTACCTCGACACCCGGGGCAGCGTCCGGCGTGAGACCTCATTGCACGCCGTCCTGAACAACGCGGCGCTCGGCCTGTACGTCGGCTCCTGGGCCGCGCGCCGCCGGGAACGTCGCCGCCTGGGCCGCGTGCTCGCCGCCGTGGGCCACAGCGTCGTGGGGGTGAGCGGTTTCCTCGGGGGCGACATCGCCTACAGGCACGGCGTCGGTGTCCGGCCGCAAGCGCTCCGCGACCCGGGCAAGCCGGCGTCGGAGACGAGTGACAAGCCGCTCGAAGCATCTGAAGTGGTGCACGTCTGACGTCACCCAAGAGCGACTCGCATTCGCACTGCAACAATGCCGGTGCCACCTGTGGCACAGTTCCGCCGTGACCACAGGGCAGCTGCGGGGGGCCGGGCAGAGCGAGGGGCCGGAGGCGGCCGAGCACATCGACGGCCGCCTCCTGCGCTCGATCCGCACCCGTGACCGCGTGCTCGACGCCTTCCTCGCGCTGATCGAGGAGGGCGACCTCTCACCCACCGCGCAGCGGGTCGCCGTGCGGGCGCAGGTCTCGCTGCGCACCGTGTTCCACCAGTTCGAGGACCTCGACACGCTGCACCGGCTCGCGGGCGAGCGGCTGCGGGAGCGCATCGCCGCCGTGACCGAGTCGGTCGACCCGTCGCTGCCGCTGCCCCAGCGCCTCGACGCCTTCGCCCGCCGCCGCGCGAGGGTCCTCACCGTGCTCCACCCGCTCGCCTCGGCGGCGCGCCTGCGCGAGCCGGTCAGCGAAGCCCTCCGGGAGAACCGCGACGCGCTGCTGGCCGTCGCCCGCGCCCAGCTCGAGACCGTCTTCGCCCCTGAGCTCGCCCCGCTGTCCGACGGCGCCCGCCGGGAGCTCCTCGCCGCGCTCGGCCTCGTGACCAGCTGGGCGGCGTGGTGGCAGCTGCGCGAGGAGTCGGGGTTGGACGCACGGGAGGCCGAGGCCGTCCTGCGCTCCGGTGTCGCCGCCCTGCTCGCGGGACGTGACTCGCTGCGCTGACCAGTGCAGCTCTGGATGACCACCGTCGGTTGCGGGCCCGGGGCAGGGCGCCGACGCCGGCGGTGAGACGAGTGGGGTGCAGATGCGCGCGACTGAGCCGCGCGGGCTCGGCCTGCGCCGCTACGCCGGCGGCAGCAGGGACGGCGCGTCGAGCAGCCGCAGCACCTCGGCGGCGGGGACCGGGCGGGCCATGAGAAACCCCTGCCCGAGCATCCGCCCCTGCCCCTGCAGGGCCACCAGCTGCGCGCGGGTCTCGATGCCCTCGGCCACGCAGTCGAGGCGCAGGGCGCGGGCCAGGCCGACGACCGCGCAGACGATCGCCGAGTCGTCGGCGTCGTTGGGCAGGCCCGCGACGAACGAGCGGTCGACCTTCAGGAACGACACGGGGAGCTCCCGCAGGTAGCGCAGGCTCGCGTAGCCGGTGCCGAAGTCGTCCACCCCGACCGCGACACCGCGGTCGCGCAGCTGCTGCAGGGACTGGATCGCGGTGGGCGCCGCCTCGAGCAGGGCCGTCTCCGTCAGCTCCAGTGCCAGCGCCGCGGGCGGCAGGCCGGACGCCTCCAGCGCGGCGGCCACCACGTCCACGAGGTCGGGCCGCGCCACCTGCCGGGCCGACAGGTTCACCGACAGGACGAGGGGACGGCCGAAGGCCTCCCGCCACCCCGCGACGTCGGCGCACGCCTGCTGGAGCACCGCCTGCCCGAGCGGGACGACGAGCCCGGTGGACTCCGCCGCGGCGATGACTTCGTCGGTGCGCTGCGGCGTGCCGTCGGGGGCGGTGACCCTGACCAGTGCTTCCACACCCACAGCGACGCCGGAGGCGAGGTCGACCAGCGGCTGGTAATGGACCGCGAGACCCCGCCCCGTGCGCAGCGCGTCCCGCAGCGCCGCCTCGAGCTTGGAGCGCCCCACCGCCTCCTGGCGCAGGCGCTCGTCGAACAGCTCGAGGCGGTCGCGCCCCAGTGCCTTCGCCTGCCCCAGCGCGGCACCGCTGTCGCGCATGAGGTCCTCGGCCTCCTCGGCCACGCGCCCCCCGGCCGGCACGAAGGCCAGGCCCACACTCGTCGTGAGCTGCAGGTCGACGCCGGCGGCGCGCATCGGCGCGCGCGCGGCGGCCATGACGCGGCCCGCCAGGGCACGCGCCACCCGCTGCACGGGCAGGCCCCCGGGCTGCTGCTCGGTGAGGACGAAGAACTCGTCCGAGGCGATCCGGGCCACCGTGTCCGCCGGCCCCGCCGCCTCCTGCAGCCGGCGGGCCACCTCGACGAGCACGGCGTCGCCGACAGCGGAGCCGTGGGCCACGCTGACCGAGGCGAAGTCGTCGAGGTCGACGCGCAGGGCGGCCACGGAGCCGCCGATGTGGGACGCGGGTCAGGGCGCGCTCGGCGCGGTCGCGGACCAGCGTGCGGTTGGGCAGGCCGGTCAGCGGGTCGTGGAGCAGCGACCGGGCCAGCTCCCGTCGTACGTCCTGCAGCTCGGTCACGTCGGTCGCCATCGCGGCCACGGCGTACGGCTGGCCGCTGTCGTCGAGCAGGGGCACGTGCACGGTCAGGTAGTCGCGGCGCCGGCCGTCGGGCCACGTCTCGGCGTGCTCGCGGACGACTGGGCGGTCCGCGCGCAAGACCTCCGCGTCCAGCCTCCGCACCGCCTCCAGCACGTCGGGGCGGACCAGGTCGGCGTCGCGGAGCCCGTCGACCGTGCTCCCCTTCCAGCCAACGCGCTCCAGGTACGGCGGGTTCGCGAACAGGTAGCGCCCCTCGAGGTCCTTGACCCAGACCTCGGCGCCGGAATGGTCGAGCAACGACTGCAGCCGGGACTCGCTCGCCCGCAGGGACGCCTCAACGACCTCGCGGCGCACGAGGTCCTCCGCCAACCGCTGGGTGCGCTCCCGCAGGTCGAGCAGCTGCATCGCCTGGTCGGCGAGGGCGAGGAGGCTGTCCTTGCGCTCGGCCAGCAGGCTCCGGGGCACGGTGTCGAGCACGCAGAGGCTGCCGATGACGTGGCCCTCAGGCGTGCGCAGCGGGACCCCGGCGTAGAAGCGGTAGGCCGGCTCCTGCCGGACGAGCCAGGTCGAGGAGCTGCGCGGGTCGCGGACCGTGTCGGGGATGACGAGCAGCCCGGGACGCGTGAGGAGGTCGATGCAGACCGCCTCGCGCGCCGGGCACGAGACGGCGGGCAGCCCGTGGCCCGCGACAACCCGGAAGTGGGTGGCGTCGACGAGGGTGAGCAGTGCGACGGGCGTGCCGCAGAGCTGGGCGGACAGGCGGACGATCGCGTCGAGACCGTCGTCCTGCGCGGCCAGCAAGGGCGCGTACCGCGCGACGGCCGCGAGCCGGGACGGGTCGGCGAGGGCCTCCCCCACCCGGTCGGTCGAGCGCGGGGCGGCCCTCAGGGTCGCTGTCCCCATGCCGATCCCCCCGTCGATGCTGCCTTCTTCTGGCGGGCGCACACTCGTGGCCCGGGAGTGGCCGCGCACCATGGTGCATGCCGAGGGTGACTATCACCACACCGGGGGTCACCCGTTCGTCAGCCGCAGAGGGTCTTCAGCACGGGGTAGGGGTTCGCGGCCGCACCCCCCGCGGGGTGCGCCTCGAAGTGGACGTGCGGCGGGGTGGTCGCCGCGTTGCCCGTCTTGCCGACCTTGGCCACCGGCTGGCCCGCGGAGACTCGGTCCCCCACGGCGACGAGGTTCGCGGCGTTGTGCGCGTAGTAGAACCGGTCCCCGCGGTCCGAGCGGATCCACAGCGTGATCCCGCCCAGGCCGCCGTTGCCCACGCGGTCGACCACCCCGTCGGCGATGGCGTACGCCGTGCTGCCGTACGGCGCGAAGACATCAGTGCCCTGGTGGCGACGCCCCCCGGAGCGGGCCGCGAGCCAGGTGTCGGCGAAGGAGTGCACGGTGCCGACGGGACAGGCCATCCCCGCGGTAGAGGCAGGACGGTAGGTACGGCCGGAGTCCGCGCTCGACCCGCCGTACGTGCTGCCGGGCAGCTGCCCGGTGCCGCCGGGCACGTCGACCGACGGGACCGCCCGGGCGCTGGTGGTGCGGGACCGGGCGGCCTGGGCC
>JALYNB010000341.1 GCA_030773395.1 Actinomycetota bacterium | reverse complement strand
CTGCCACGAAACGTCCGCGCTGACGATCGACAACGGCGGCGCGGTCAGCAGCCGCCCGTGACCACTTCCTGACGGTGGTGTCCTCCGAGGACCGGGGCACCACCGGTCAGGGCCGGCGACATTCCTGAACACCACGCCGTCCTCGACAGGCAGCCGCAGGCTCCGCGCAGCCTCTCCGTTAGGCGATTATCCGGGCCTACCCGGCTGGCGCTTTCGACAGCCGGACCGCGCGCAGGCCGTCCGGCGTCTCGACCTCGATCTTCTCGAGGCCGAGGCCGCGGTCGCGAGCCTGGTTGCGGGGGCGTCCCGACGCCGGGAGGTCGGCGAGGACGGCAGCTGGGCGCCGGACCGCCGTCACTCCCTCGCACCGACCGCGAGCCGCAGGGTCGCGACCGTGAGGAGCCCCCAGCCGCCGAGCTCGCACGCCTCCTCGACCGCGCCCTCCAGGGCGTGCACGAGCCCCGCCGCCGTTTCGTCGGTGGAGAACGGAGCTGACACCACCTCGGCCAGCATGGCCGCGACCAGCAGCCCGAGCCCCACGAGCAGACGGCGCCGCCCCTCGTCCGAGGCGTGCCGGGCGACGGCTATGAACAGCAGGAAACGGCTCCCGTCGCCGGCAGGTAGACGATCGGCCAGATCACGCTGTCCCAGTCGCGGGACAGCCCCAGCAGCCGGAGCGCGACGTCGGCGACGCTCGTGGACCACGACGTACTCGTCCACCGCGAGGCCGGCGAGCAGCCCGGCCAGGGGCCAGGCGTGACGCGTACGGGCCCGGCCGCGCAAGGCCGCCATGGCGCAGCCGGCAGCCGCGGCGGCGATCGTCAGCGCTGAGGCGGCGGCGAAGGGCGTCTGCTCCTTGTTCACGTCGAGCAGGCGCGACTCGAGCGTGACCCGGTTCACCAGGTGCAGGCCGTCTGAAGGGCCACCGCGGCCACCACGAGCGCCGACCCGACGTCAACCCGACGTCAGCCCTGAGCCGGTCGACCAGGCCGTTGCCCATGCTGCTCCTCGGCTCCCGCACCGGCCGTCAGGGCAGCGCCGCGACGATCTCCGCGACGGACCGGCGGGTGCCGGTGAAGAACGGCACCTCGAGCTTCGTGTGCAGCCGGGCCTTCGCCCCGCGCAGCTCGCGGATGCAGTCCACGATCCGCTCCGGCCGGTCGGCCTCGAACGCCAGCAGCCACTCGTAGTCGCCGAGCCCGAACGCGCTCACCGTGTTGGCCCGCACGTCCTTGAAGCCCACCGCCATCCGCCCGTGCTCGGCGAGCATCTCCCGCCGCTCCTCCGGGGGCAGCAGGTACCACTCCAGCGACCGCACGAACGGGTAGACGCAGAGCACACGGCGCGGGTCCTCACGGGCCACGAACGCCGGGATGTGGTCGCGGTTGAACTCCGCGGGCCGGTGGACGCCCACCGACGACCACACCGGGTCGAGCGCCGCCCCGAACCGCGTCTGCCGGAACCGGGCGTAGACCTCCTGCAGCCGCTCCGGGTCGGGGCAGGTCCACCAGACCATGAGGTCGGCGTCGGCACGGTAGCCGGAGACGTCGTACGTGCCGCGGGTGTAGACGTCCTTGCCGAGCGCGGAGTCGAGCAGCCCGTCGACCTCCGCCGCCAGGGTGGCACGGTCGGCGCCCGCGTCGTCCATCCGGGCCCCCGGCCGCGCGCGGAACACCGCGTACATGCAGTAGAGGATCTCGCTGTTCAGCTGCTCGGCGGTCTTCCCGGTGGCCCCGACGGTCTCCATGCCGTCAGTCTTCCGGAGGCCCGAGCCCCTCGACCACCCGGGCGGCCGCGACCTGCCCGGAGCGGATGCAGGCCGGGACCCCGACCCCCTCGTACGACGCGCCCGCGACCGCCAGGCCCGGCTGCTCGGCGACCGCGGCGTGGATGCGGGCGACGCGCGCGAGGTGGCCGACGCCGTACTGCGGCAGCGCGCCGCCCCACCGGGTGACCCGGGCGTCCAGCGGCGGTCCGGTGAGGGCGACGGCCTCCGCGAGCTCGGCGGCCGCCACCCGGACGAGGTCGGCGTCGTCGCGCTGCAGGTCGGCCTCCTCGCCGTACCGGCCGACGGACGCGCGCACGACGACCGTCCCGGGGTCGGCGGCGGCCAGGTGGGCCCACTTGCGGCTGGAGAACGTCACGGCCTTGACGACCCGGCCCTCGACCGCGGGCACCAGGTAGCCGCTCCCCCGCAGCCCCGCCGGCACCCGGCCCGCCGGGAACGCGAGGGTGACGACCGCGACGCTCGCGGCGTCGATCCCGGCGAGCGCGACCGACGCCGCCGGGG